>CAMDHS010000148.1 GCA_945898115.1 Comamonas sp. lk | reverse complement strand
GTCAGGGTGGCAAGCATGGCGCCATTGTCCGGGCAAAAGGGTGGGCGTCCGGGCTAAGATGGCCGCTGGCGCACGCTGTTTTTCCGCCCTTGATGCGGCCTTGGTTCCATTTCGCTCGTTTTAGCCCTCGTTTCCTCCAGCTCTCTGATGTCCGCCACCCCCAGCAATGCCATGAATATCGCCCAGCAAGAGGCGGTCAACTACCTGCACGGGCCCTGCCTGGTGCTGGCCGGGGCCGGTTCGGGCAAAACCCGGGTGATCACGCACAAAATCGGGCGCCTCATCCAAATGGGCATGGCGCCCCAGCGCATTGCCGCTATCACCTTTACCAATAAGGCCGCGACTGAGATGCGCGAGCGCGCCAAGGGCCTGATGGGCAAACCGGCGGGCGAGGTGCTGATTTGCACCTTCCACGCCCTGGGCGTGCGCATGTTGCGGGCCAACGGCGCGGTGCTCGGGCTCAAGCCCCAGTTCAGCATTTTGGACACCGACGACGTGACCAGCATTCTGAAAGACGCCGGTGGCAGCACCGACGCCGCCACCGCGCGCGCCTGGCAGTGGACCATCAGCGCCTGGAAAAGCGCCGGCCTGAACGCCGCGCAAGCCCAGACTGTGGCCGCCAACGACAGCGAACGCCTGGCCAGCGTGGTGATGGCGCGCTACGAGGAGCGCCTGACCGCCTACCAAAGCGTGGACTTTGACGACCTGATCAGCCTGCCGCTCAAACTGCTGCGCGAACATGCCGACGTGCGCGCCCAGTGGCAGACGCGCATGGGCCACGTGCTGGTGGACGAATACCAAGACACCAACGCCACCCAATACGAGATGCTCAAGCTGCTGGTGGGCTGCGAGCCCGACGGCAGCCGCGCCGCGCACTTAGACGGCGACGCCCGCTTTACCGCCGTGGGCGACGACGACCAGTCGATTTACGGCTGGCGCGGCGCCACGCTGGACAACCTCAAAAAACTGCCCATCGACTTTCCCAAGCTCAAGGTCGTCAAACTAGAGCAAAACTACCGCTCCACCTCGGCCATATTGCGCGCCGCCAACAACGTGATCGGCCCCAACCCCAAGCTGTTTCCCAAAAACCTGTGGAGCGACCTGGGCGAAGGCGAACCGGTGCGCGTGGTGGACGCCGACAACGAAGAACACGAGGCCGAACGTGCGGTAGCGCGCATCCAGAGCCTGCGCGTGGAAGGCACTTTGGCGCAGGCGGGCGCCCAGTACCGGGAATTTAGAGACTTTGCGGTGCTGTACCGGGCCAACCACCAGGCCAAACCGTTTGAGAAAGCGCTGCGCAAGGCCAACATACCTTACAAGGTGTCCGGCGGCCAAAGCTTTTTTGACCGCGCCGAAATCCGCGACCTGTGCGCCTGGTTTCGCCTTTGGGCCAACAACGACGACGACCCGGCTTTTGTGCGTGCCATTACCAGCCCCAAGCGCGGCATTGGCCACACCACCTTGGGCAGCCTGGGCGTGTTTGCCAGCCAGTACAAGCTGAGTTTGTTTGCGGCGCTGTTTTCGTCCTCCTTGGCCGCCGTGCTACAGGCGCGCGCCGTGGGCAGCCTGCACGAATTTGGCCGCTACGTGAACGACTTGCAGTTTCGCGCCAAGCAAACGCAGGGCGCTGAGAACGCCCGCGTCTTTTTGACCGACTGGCTCAAAGAGATTGGATACGAAAAACACCTGCATGACGGCGAAGAGACCGAAAAGCTCGCGGCCGCCAAATGGTCGAACGTGCTGGAGTTTTGCGACTGGATGGCGCAGCGCTGCGGCGGCCAGCTCGACGACACAGCGGGCGCTACGACCACGCGTGAGGTCAAAAACCTGCTCGAAGTTTCGCAAACCATCGCCTTGCTCTCCACCATCAGCGAGCGCGAGAACGACCAAAACGTCGTCACCCTGTCCACCCTGCACGCCGCCAAAGGCCTGGAGTGGCCGCACGTGATGCTGGTGGGCGTGACCGAAGGCATGCTGCCCTTCAAACTGCGTGAACAGGCGGCGGACGCCGACGCCCCCACCACTACGGCCAGCGCCCAAGAAGCGGGCGAAGCCCACCTGCAAGAAGAACGCCGCCTGATGTACGTGGGCATCACCCGAGCCCAGCGCAGCCTGGCAGTGAGCTGGACCAAACGCCGCAAAAAAGGCCGCGAACTGGTCGCAGCCCTGCCGAGCCGCTTTATTGCCGAGATGGCGCTGGACAAAACCACCGCCAAAGAAGATCCGCGGGAAAAGCTGCGGGCGCTGCGGGCGGAGTTTGCGGCGCGGGCGGCCGCAGCAGGGCCAAAGTGAGGACTCGAAGAACGGGCTCCGTGTGTGTTGATGCTCCCCGGTTGGTCCTAGCCCAGAGAAACCCTCAGCTGGATTACGGTGCCTGGCTTGCGGTTGGTCAAACTAAGGGTCCCACCCATGGATCGCGCGCGCATCATCATGTTTCGTTGCCCACGCCCGCGTACGGGCTCAGCGCCCAATCCCACGCCATCGTCTTCAATTGTCACATTCAGCTGCGTGCCAATTGGGTCGTAGCTGGCGTTCAACCAAATGTTCGCCGCCTTGGAATGCTTGAGTGCATTGTTCAGTGCTTCTTGCACGAGTCGAAGGATTTGCAGAATCATTTTTTGTGATATTTCGGGCGCTTGCTCCACTTGGAAATCCCAGTGCACTTGCAGCTTGGCACCTACCAGCCTTCGCTCCGTCCGAAAACGAAAATCAACGAGCGCGTTGGAGAGGCTATTGGCGCTGCTGCCCAATGTGTCTACAACCAGATAAAGGTCTGCAATACTTTCCTGAAGCAATTGCACCAAGCTCTTTTGGGACAGCTTGTTTTGCTCGACCATCATTTTGGCAATGACCAGTTGAGAGCCAAATCCGTCGTGAATGTCTTGCAATAAGCCTTCGCGCTCCTGGGTTCTTGAACGT
The DNA here is from genome assembly GCA_945898115.1 of Comamonas sp. lk. GTDB lineage: Bacteria > Pseudomonadota > Gammaproteobacteria > Burkholderiales > Burkholderiaceae_C > Allorhodoferax. The sequence goes on along the minus strand of CAMDHS010000148.1, from coordinate 4,663 downwards.
TCTGTTTCTGTGATCATTAATCGGGCATGGAGTTCATTGAGCTCAGTGGTGCGCGCCATCACCCGGGCCTCCAGTTTGCTACTCATCTCTTGCGAATCAAGTAAATTGAAGGCTAGTAACGCCAACAGCAAGCCGCCAAACATGAACAGCGCGCCACCGTAGGCATAGGGGATGAAGTACATACCAACAAAAGTCGCGTCGCCGGTGAACCTGAACCAGTCATTACTGCTGGCCACCGTAATCAAACCCATCATGACCGTCGCCACTACTTGCCTGGGTTGACGGGTTTTCCAGGTCCAGTAGGCCATCAGGCCTGGCATCAGGAGCACGGTCAATAACAGCGGCCCATACAGGACGGTCACCACAAAACGGTTGCTGCCAGAAAGGCCGATGACCACAACAGAAAGCAGGCTGTAAATCAACACGCTGTTTCGAACACGCGGCGTCTGCTTTTCAAAAAATGAGGTGAACATCAAAATCAGCAAGTGGCCCGAAACGAAGCGACTGGAAAATACCAGCCAACTGAACCACTGCCAATCGATGGGCGGCCGGCTCATGAACGTGCCGCTGTTGGCCAAGGCATTGGCAAGGCTCGTCAGGCCAAACCAAAAATAGACCGAATCCTTGCGCAACACGACACCTGCCGTCAGGGCCAAAACGCCCAGCACTCCCGACAACCAAGTCAGGCCTGTCACAAGATCTACTTGTAGCCAGTAGCGCCATCGGTAGAAACGGTTCTCTAGCGCATTGGCCTTTGCCCAAGAAACGCAGGGTTTGACAGGTCGCTCAGTCCGGGCGACACGCAAGCGCGTGACCGTTTAGAAACACGCCCTGGGCGCGCAAGCGCCTTTTACAATCCCCCCGTGCTCAAACAAAGAACCCTCAAATCCATCACCCGGGCCGTCGGCGTCGGGCTGCACAGCGGCCAGCGAGTGGAGATGACCTTGCGGCCGGCCGCGCCCAACACGGGCATCGTGTTTCGGCGGGTCGATTTGCCCCATCCGGTGGACATTGCGGTGTCTACTGAGGCGGTGACGGACACGCGCTTGGCGTCTACCTTGTCGGCCGGTGGCGCCAAGGTACACACAGTGGAACACCTGATGTCGGCCTGCGCCGGGCTCGGCGTGGACAACATGGTGGTGGACATTACCGCTGAAGAGGTGCCCATCCTGGACGGGTCGGCTGCGTCATTTGTGTTTTTGCTGCAAAGCGCGGGCATTGAGATGCAAAACGCGCCACGCCGCTTTATCCGGGTCAAGGCGCCCATTAGCGTGCGCGAAGGCGCGCCGGGCAATGAGAAGTGGGCCACCTTAGAGCCTTTTCACGGCTTCAAGCTGACGTTTGAGATTGATTTCAACCACCCGGCGGTCGATTCGACTGGCCAGCGCGTCGAGTTTGACCTAAGCGTGGACTCTTATGCCCGCGACATTGCGCGCGCCCGCACCTTTGGCTTTACGAAAGACGTGGAAATGATGCGTGCCAACGGCCTGGCCCTGGGCGGCGGTCTGGACAACGCCATCGTGATGGACGACTACAAGGTGCTCAACGCCGGCGGCCTGCGCTATGACGACGAGTTCGTCAAGCACAAGATTCTTGACGCCATGGGCGACCTCTACATCGTGGGTATGCCGCTCTTGGCCCATTACCGCGCGCACCGCTCGGGCCACGCGCTCAACAACCTGCTGCTGCGCCAACTCCAAGCCCAACCCGAGGCCTGGGAGGTGGTGACCTTCGAGGACGTCAAGCAAGCACCCAAGGGCTTCGCGCAAGCCGCTGCGGCCTGGTAAGACCAAGGCCGCAGCGGCTTTCGGTGTCTGGCCGTGCGGGTGCTGCTTCCATCGACCGCCTATCGCTGCATACGGCCCAACCGGCCCGATGCGATCCAAGCGCTGCGCTTAGACCCTTGAAAAAACCATTTCGCCGTTAGAGTTATTGAGAATCATTCGTATTTGTAATAAACTCCAAGGGAGCGCTGGGTATTTTCTTTGCGCGTCTGGCTTCTGAAATAAGGTTCTTTGCATGCCCATGATTCGTCCACCGTCCGCTGCCGCGCCCGTGCCCAAGCCCACCGCGCTAGCCCTGCTTTATGGCTTAGCACTGGCGGCCTTGCTCGCCCTGGCAGCGCCCACCTTGGCGCGCGCCGACACGCTAACTGTCTATTCGGCGCGCAACGAGCAGTTGCTCAAACCGCTTCTGGACCAATTTACCAAGCTGACTGGCACGCAAGTGCAACTCCTGACCGCCAACGAGGGCGCCTTGCTGGCGCGTCTGAACGCCGAAGGCGCCAGCACTCCAGCGGACGTGCTGATCACGGTGGATGCGGGCAATCTGTGGCAAGCCGCGCAGCAAAACCTGCTGCAAGCGGTGGTCTCCCCGGTGCTGGAAAAGAACATTCCCACCCACCTGCGCGACCCGGCCAGGCAGTGGTTCGGCATGTCGGTGCGCGCCCGCACCATTGTCTACAGCAAGGCGCGGGTGGCTGCCAACACCTTGTCCAGCTACGAAGACCTGGCCGACCCCAAATGGCGCAGCAAGCTATGCCTGCGCAGCAGCAAAAAGGTTTACAACCAGTCGCTGGTGGCCATGATGATGCAAGAACTGGGCGAGGCAAAAACCGAGGCGATTGTCAAAGGCTGGGTTGCCAATCTGGCTACCGATGTGTTTGCGGACGACACCGCGCTCCTCAAGGCCATTGCGGCGGGCCAGTGCCAGGTGGGCATCGTCAACACCTATTACCTGGGGCGCTTGCTGCAAGCCGATGCGGCGTTCCCGGTGGGGCTGTTTTGGGCCAACCAGGCAACGACCGGCGTGCATGTGAATGTTTCGGGCGCAGGGGTCACGCGCCACAGCAAAAATCCGGCGCTGGCGCAAAAATTCCTGGAATTTTTGTCGTCCGATGCAGCACAAAAAATCTACACCGACAAGGACCTGGAGTTTCCCGCCAACCCTGCGGTGGCTGCGGACTCCATCATCAACTCCTGGGGCAGCTTCAAGCCCAACCCCATCAACGTGTCAAAGGCCGGTGAATTACAGGCCGCCGCTACGCGCCTGATGGACCGCGCGGCCTACAAGTAGCCCCCCCGCGCATGAGACTGCCGCGCTGGCCGTTTTGGGTCGTACTGCCTCTGGCCCTGGTGACGCTGACACCGCTGGCCGTGGTGGCGGCGAGCTGGGCCCTGCGCGAGCCCGAAATCTGGCAACACCTGCGCGACTATGTGCTGGCCGGGGTGCTGCTCAACACGCTGCAGCTAACGGTGTTTGTTGGGCTGGGGGTGGCGCTGCTGGGCGTGTCCCTGGCCTGGATTACGGTGATGTGCGAATTTCCGGGGCGGCGCTGGCTGGGCGGAGCGCTGGTGCTGCCGCTGGCCCTGCCGGCCTATGTGCTGGCGTTTGTGCATGTGGGCCTGATGGACTACAGCGGGCCGGTGCAAACGCTGTGGCGCACGGCCACCGGCTTGCAGAGCAGTTTTCCCTCGGTGCGCTCCACCGGCGGCGCGGTGCTGGTGTTTTGCCTGGCGCTGTATCCGTATGTGTATTTGCTGGCGCGCCAGGCCTTTCAGACCCAAGGCGCGCAGTGCTTGCAAGCTGCGCAGACGCTGGGCCTGAGCCGGCGCCAGGCCTTCTGGCGTGTGGCCATTCCCATGGCGCGGCCGTGGTGGGCTGCAGGCATCGGGCTGGCGCTGATGGAGGTGCTGTCTGACTTTGGCACCGTGGCGATTTTCAACATCGACACCTTCACCACCGTGATCTACAAGACCTGGCTGGGCATGTTCAATCTGGCGGTGGCCTCGCAACTGGCTTCCCTGCTGGCGCTGGGCGTGCTGGCGCTGGTGTGGCTGGAACACAGTGCGCGCGCACGCCGCCAGTTCGGGCCATCGGCCAAGGGCCAGGCGCGCGAACGCATTGCCTTGACCGGACCATGGGCCTGGGCCGCGACGGCGGCTTGCCTGATGGTGCTCACGGCCGCGTTTATCGCGCCGGTGTTGCAACTGCTTTACTGGGTGGTGCAGGTGGCGGCCACTGATCTCGACGCACGCTACTGGCAGTTTGTGCTGCATTCCCTGATGCTCTCGGGCCTCACCGCGCTGGTGGCCTTGCTTGCTGCGCTGGCGCTGGCCTACGCGGCGCGCGCGTCCGAAGGCGAGCGTGGGCAGCGCTGGGTGGCAGCGCTGGTGCGCGTGGCCAATCTGGGCTACGCCTTGCCCGGCATGGTGCTGTCGGTGGGGCTGTTTGTGCCGGTGGCCTGGATGGATGGACGCTTGCTGACCTGGACCCAAAGCCTGGGCCTGGCGCCCTTGCCCCTGCTCAAGGGCGCGCTGGCCGTCATGGTCACTGCTTTGGCGGTGCGCTTTATGGCGGTAGGCTTTAACCCGATTCAGGCCGCCATGCAGCGCATCACGCCCAACCAAGAGCGCGCAGCGCGCAGCCTAGGCCTGGGTGCCTGGCAATCACTGCGCCGCCTGCACGTGCCGCTGCTGCGCCCGGGCTTGCTGAGTGCGGCGCTGCTGGTGTTCGTGGAAGTGATGAAGGAAATGCCCATCACCCTGATGACCCGCCCCTTTGGCTGGGACACGCTGGCGGTGCGCATTTACGAGATGACGTCCGAGGGCATGTGGGAGCGCGCCGCGCTGCCCAGTGTGTGCGTGGTGCTGGCGGGTCTGCT
>CAMDHS010000147.1 GCA_945898115.1 Comamonas sp. lk | reverse complement strand
GTCGCGCGCGCCACTGACGGTCACTTCGGCGTAATAGGTGTGGCCGTGCACGCGCAGGCTGCCTTCGCGCTCAATGTCGCGCTGCAGGGTGTGGGCGGCGTCAAAGAAAAATTTCTGACTGACGCTGAAATTTCCGTTGGAAGTTGGGGCGTGGCTCATCGGATTCCGGTCATTTTGTGGGTTTGCACGCTGAGCTTCCATGCCGGGTTTTGCAGGCACAAGTCGATGCAGATTTCGGTATTCTTGGCGCGCAGGATGTTGTCCATGGGCTGCAAATAGTGGTTATCAAAAGGCAAGTCTTGCATCGCTTGCAAACCGTCCAAGGCAAAGCCGGTTTGCGGCCACACCAGCTTGAGCTCTTGGCCCTGGCGTTGCACCCAGGGCGCGCCGGCCTTGGGGCTCACGCAAATCCAGTCAATGCCCGCAGGTGCCGCCAGGCTGCCATTGGTTTCCACGGCAATCTTGAAACCCTGCGCATGCAGCGCTTCAATGAGGGCCGTGTCCACTTGCAGCAAGGGCTCGCCGCCGGTCAGCACCACAAAGCGATGCCCGCTGTCGCTAGCCGGCCACAAGGCGGCAATTTGCGCAGCCAGGGCCTGCGCGCTGTCAAAGCGCCCGCCCAGCGTGCCATCGGTGCCAACAAAGTCGGTATCGCAGAACTGGCAGATGGCGGTGGCGCGGTCTTGTTCCCGGCCGGACCACAGATTGCAGCCGGCAAAGCGGCAAAACACGGCGGGCTTGCCGGCGTTGGCGCCTTCGCCTTGCAAGGTGTAAAAAATGTCCTTGACCTGGTAGCTCATGGCGCCACCGCCAAATAGGAAGGCGCGCAAGCAAGGCACGGGATTTCGCGGACGGTCGAGCCTGAGGCGACGACGATCGCAGCGAGGTTTTTGTACATGGTAGTCCTCTACATGGCCCGGAAAAACAAAATTCCCGCTGCGCCGGACACGCTGCTGTGGAAGGAGCGAGTTTACAAGCCCGGCGCGCCAAGGCCCCAACTGACGCCCAAAGGCTGCGGGCCCACGCTGTCATTTACGCCGCTTTTGGCGGCACTTTCGCGCCCCACTGCGCTGCGGAAGCTCCCGCCAACGCCGCCGCACGCAGACCGATTGAATTGCGCCTATTTGCCTTGGCGCAAAGCGGCCGCACTGCGGCCAGTGCTCCGATCCGCGCGCCGCAAGCCGACTGGCCGCCCTGCCACACCCTCTTTTAGAAACCTTCCCGCATGAACCGCGCGCGCAACGCCTCCACCAACGCATCAATCAACGACACCGCCAGCAGCCCCCGCAGCGTGGAATGGCCGACCTGGCTGCTCATTGGCGTGGTCTATGGCAGCTGGCTGGCGGCGCTGGTCTGGTACGCGCGTGGCGGCGCCTGGGGTGCGCTGCTGGCCCTGGTCGTGGTGAGTGCCTGGTATATGAGCCTGCAGCACGAGCTGGTGCACAACCACCCCAGCCCCTACGCCTGGCTTAACCGCTGGATGGGCTTGCTGCCCATCGCCGTGTGGTACCCGTTTGACATTTACCGGCGCAGCCATTTGGCCCACCACCGCGACGAGCTGCTCACCTACCCTGGCCAAGACCCTGAGAGTAATTACCTTGACCCGGAAGACTACGCCCAGCGCAGTGCGCCCATGCGCGCGCTGCTATTGGCGCAGCGCACCTCGCTCGGGCGCTTCTTGATTACCCCGGCGTTTGCGATCTTTCATCTGCTGTGGCCGCTGCGCCAGAGAGCGTACTGGCGCAGCCCCAAGATGCGCTGGACCTGGCTGCAGCACGCGGCGCTGCTTGCGCTCACCCTTTGGGCTATTCAAACCTGGACCGGCATGTCGCCGTGGACCTACATCTTGTGTGTCAGCTACCCCTGCTTGGGGCTGGCCTTCATGCGTTCCTTTTATGAACACCGCCCCGCTGCCCTGCCCGCGCACCGCATTGTGGTCAATGAAGCGGCCTGGCCCTGGCGGCTTTTGTACCTGAACAACAACTTCCACGCGGTGCACCACGCCAAACCCAACCTGCCCTGGTACGAGATACCCAAGGCGTATTGGGGGCAGCGAGACAAATTTGTGCAGGGGACCGGCGGCTTTTTGGTGCCGGGCTATACGTGGCTGTTTGTGCGCCACGCTTTTTCGCCCATCGACCATCCCGCACAGCTAACGCGGCCCCAAAGCAACGCGGCACCCAAACCCTGAGCGCGCCATGACCGCACGTTTGGCATCGCTGCCCATGTACCTGGCAAACCGCCCCGCCGTGGCAGCGCTGTGGGAGCTGCTGCGCCACAGCTTGACGAGCGCCGGACTGCAGCGCCTGCCCACCGCCCTGACTTGGCCGGATGTTTACCACACCCATTGGCTGGACCCCAATCTGCTGATAAGCCAAACCTGCGGCTACCCCTTTACCGACGACCTGGCAGGCAAGGTGCAATTGTTGGGCGCGTTTGCCTACGATGCGCCGCAGTGCAGCGGCATTGCGTGCCGCAGCGTGCTGGTGGCGCGCGCCGAGCATGGGCACTTGGGGCTGGAAGGCTTTCGTGGCCTGCGCGCAGCTTTTAACGCGCCCAACTCGCAGTCGGGCTACAACGCGTTTCGCGCCCTGGTTGCGCCCCTGGCCACCAATGGCCGGTTTTTTGCCGCTGCCTTTGAAACCGGAGGCCACAGTGAATCAGTGGACGCGGTACGCGAAGGCCGTGCCGACCTGGCAGCGATTGACTGTTTCACCTACGCCGCGCTGGCGCGCTACACGCCGCTGGCCACACAGGGACTGCGCGTGGTCGCCACGACTGAGGACTATCCTGGCTTGCCGCTGATTACGGCCAAGGACACTTCCGCTGCCGAGATCACGCTACTGCAAAGCGCCTTGCGCGCACTGTTGACCAGCGCAGAGGCGGCGCCCACCTTGCAGGCGCTGAACATCGTTGGTTTTGAAACGCCGCAAACGAGCATCTACCAGCGCTGCGTGGACATGCGCGAATCGGCGCAGTCGCTGGGCTACCCGCTGCTGGCTTAGGCCGTCTTTATTATTTCCCGTCATCGCGAGGGGACACGCCACAGGCAGTGGATTGCCGCGCTGCGCTCGCAATGACGGAACGGAGTGGATTGCCGCGCTACCGCTCGCAATGACGCACTGATTTCTGTCATCGCGAGAAGCGTAGCGACGCGGCGATCCAGGTGAACGCGCCTGATTGTGCGCAACAGCCTCAGCAGGTGCCAAAGGTGATGCCCGACTGGGCCAAGTAGCGCCGGTAAGTCGAAGACGCCTTATCGGCCGCCGTGTGCGCCTCGGCCTGCAGGCTCAAGGGCAGGCTGCGGGGCGTTTGCGACTCCAGCACCGGTTGGTCTTGGGTGAAGATGGTGTGCTGAAAGGCCTGTAACTTGGCGTCGGGCGATTCAAAGTCGGCCACCGCCAGGCGAAACCAGACGCGGCTGGACTCGGGAGACACCGGGCAAATAAAGAGCGCAATCGACTCGCGCCAGCCGTCTACCGCCGTGGTGCCTGTCTCAGGAATCTTGGTCAGCACTGCGGTGTAGGGCGCGGTTACTTCGTAGGTGTATTCCACCAGCGCGGCCTGGGTGGAATGGAGGTTGGACTGCGGCTGCCAGGCGCGGCAGTTGGTGGCCAGCAGGCCGGTGGGCGTGGGGCTGACTTGGTAGTCGGAGATTTCGGTAGCGTCGCGCGCGCCCAGCCAGCCTTCGTGCACAAAGCCAAAGTGCGCCATGTCCAGAAAATTTTCCACAATGCGCGGCGCACTCGTTGCCACGTCATAGGGGCCGCAGTTGACCTTGCGCAGGCGGGCATCCGCCTCGGCACCAAAGGCGGGCAGCGCGTTGGCTACCGACTCCGTCGCCGGTTTTGCCAGTCGCACCCACAACAAACCGTAGGCCTCTTGCGCCTCAAAGGTGCGCGCGCTGTGCTTGGGGCCGGGCACAAAACCGGGCAATGCTGGCACATGCACGCAGTCGCCAGTGCCCGCAAATTGCCAGCCGTGGTAGGGGCACTCCAGCTGGCCCGCGCACACCCGCCCCAAGGACAAACGCGCCCCCCGGTGCGGGCACTGGTCGGCCCAGGCGTGTGCTGCGCCCTGGGCGTCGCGCCACAAGACCAAGGGCTGGTTAAGCAACTGCGCGGCCAGCGGCTGCGCGCCCAAGGCGTCGGCCAACAACACGGGATGCCAAAGCGAGGCTTCGGCGGCAAAGGGCGATTCGGGGGTGGTCATGGGCTCGATTGTCGGCGAGCCGCGCGCTTAAGTAGCAGGCGGGCGCTGCGTCTGGCGCAAAAACCAGTCCACAAACAAGGCCTCACCCCGGCGCACATTGGCCTGCCAGTCATTGGCCGACTCGGCATTGGCGTCGTCCGACACAAACTTGAACGCGCGCCAAGCCACGTTTTGGCGCGCGCAGACGCTGGCCACCGCGTACAGCTCCATGTCCACCAGTTGCACGCCGCGCGTCTCAAACCAGGGGTCGGGCGCGGTAACAAAGCTGTCGCCCGTGCCGCACACCACGCCCTCGCGCCCCGAGTGCAGCGTGTGGCCGCCGTCCTGAAACGGCGTGGCCCCGCGCGGTGCCAGCGGCTCGGCGTTCATGTCGCGCTGCAGCACGCTGGCCACTTCCACCAGCCCCGGCGGACACGGCGCCACCTGGCCGGCCGAGCCAAAGTTGATCACCAGTTGCGGCGCATGTTTTCGCAGCGCTTGGGCAGTGGCATAGGCGGCGTTGACCTTGCCCACGCCGGTGTAGCAGACGGTAGCGTGAGCGCCGAGTAAGGCGGCGTCGAGCTCTTGGGGCAAGGCGACCAAGACCAAAACTGCACCCGGGGGAAGTTCCTGCATAGTGTTGAAAGCTCACAAAAAAATAGTTGCGAAAAGAATTCGCGCCATGAAAAACCACGGCCACTGAGTCGCGCAGGCGCCTCGCGCAAAGCGCTTGCTTTGACGCAAGTCAAGCGCATGGTAAACGCCCGCTCCACACAATGGCCGCATGGATTTTTCACCTTCCGCCGAAGGTCGGCGCCTGCGGGCTAATGCCGACGCATTTTTTGACCGCTACCTGCTTCCCCACAACCCGGCCTGGCACCAGAGCGTGGCCCAGGGCGTGTACCCGCCGCCGTTTCTGGAAGACCTCAAGGCCCTGGCGCAAGACGAAGGCTTGTGGAACCTGTTCCTGCCCCGGCTGCTGCCCCACGAGCCTGGCACTCGTTTGCGCAACCTGGACTACGCGCCGATTGCGGAGCTGTTGGGCCGCCTGCCCTGGGCGTCCGAGGTGTTTAACTGCAGCGCGCCCGACACCGGCAACATTGAGCTATTGCACCGCTTTGCCAGCCCGGCGCAGCGCAGCCAGTGGTTGGAGCCATTGCTCTCGGGCAGCATCCGCTCGGCCTTTGCCATGTCCGAGCCCGATGTGGCTTCGTCTGACCCCACCAATTTGCAGACCGAGGTGGCGGTGGATGGCGACGACCTGCTGCTCAATGGCCGCAAATGGTTTATCACCGGCGCGGCGCACCCGCAATGCAAGCTGCTGATCGTGATGTGCCGCCACTCCAGCAGCAACGGGTCAAGCACCCCAAGCACGCCTGATGCCACCACCGCGCACGCGCAGCACCACCGCCACAGCATGGTGCTGGTGCCCATCAACACGCCCGGCGTGGAAGTGCTGCGCAATATCCCGGTGCTCAACCACCTGGCGCCCGAGGGCCACTGCGAGATTCGCTTGCGCCAGGTGCGCCTGCCGCGCGCCAATGTGCTGGGCGCTTGGGGCGAAGGCTTTGCCATGGCGCAAGCACGCCTGGGCCCGGGCCGGGTGCACCACTGCATGCGCACCATCGGCCAGTGCGAACTCGCGCTGCAATTGGCCTGCGAGCGGGTTCTGGAACGCCAGGCCTTTGGCCGGCGCCTGTCTGACTTTGCCAACGTGCAAGACTGGATTGCCGACTCGCGTATCGAGATCACGCAGGCGCGCCTCTTGGTGCTGCAACTGGCCTGGCGCCTGGACTGCGAGCCCGATGCGCTAGACCAAATCAAATCTGACACCGCCGTTGTGAAGGTGGTGGCCGCGCGCCTGCAAACCCGGGTGGTGGAACGCGCCATCCAAATTTTTGGCGCCATGGGCCTGTCGCCGGACACACCCTTGGCCGATTTCTGGTCCTGGGGCCGCGCCATGCACCTGATGGACGGGCCCGACGAAGTGCATTTGCGCACCGTGGCCCGCATCGAGCTCAAAGCCGCCCAGGCCCGCGCAGGCGACGGCGCGCGCTACTTCACCACGCCCGAACAGTTGCAGACGCCGCCGCGAATTCGCTAATGGCGCATATTGGCACTTTGCTGCTAAACTGCTTTTATGCGTACCACCCTCGATTTGCCCGACCCGCTGATGCGCGAGCTCAAAGCCCGCGCAGCGATGGACGGCGTCAAGCTCAAAGACTACTTTGCGGCCATGGTGCGCGAGGCTTTGCTGCGCCCCCCCGGTGCGGCTGCCGCACCGGCGCGCAGCCCCGCGCCGGTATTCCAGCGCAAGAACCCGGACGCATTGCCGACCCTGCCGGTATTGAGCAATGCGCAACTGGGCGCGCTGCTGGATGCCGAGGACGCCGGGCAATAAGCCGGGCTTTCTGAACACGGATGGCCAAACAATCTCTGGGCGATCTGCCCGACCTCAATGTCTGGTTGGCCTTGCTCAATGCCAACCACCCCCACCACGCCGCCGCCAAGCACTATTGGGAAGAGGCCGCAGCCGCCCGCATCGCTTTTTGCCGCATCACCATGCTGGGCCTGCTGCGCTTGTCCACCAACAAGGTGGTGATGGGCGGCGCACCCTACAGCACTGAAGAAGCCTGGCAGGCCTACCAGGCCACGGCAGCGCTGCCCGAAGTCAGCTTCATGACCGAACCCCAGGGCATTGACGCCCTCATGCAAGAGCACAGCAGCGCGCCCACGTTTCGCAACGCGGATTGGACCGACACCTATCTGGCGGCATTTGCGCAACTGGCGGGACTGCGTCTGGTGTCCTTCGACAAGGGCTTTGCCAATTACCAAGGCCTGGCTTGGCTGCCGCTGGCGGCCAGCCTGGTTTAAACCCAAGCCAAAAGACCAAGCCCCTCGTGGCGCCCCGTTGCCGCACAGAATTGCATCTGCCATTTGCCATGCGAGGTTTGCCGTAATAGCAGTCGATTTTTGAAGCACCAGTGCAGCACAAGCGAGGGGGGTGGAAAGCGCGGTCCGGGCGACGCGCCCCACTGCTGCCAAACAGTTAGTATGGGCCCCACTTGGAACTATGACGACACCTTTGGTATCTGGGCTTCCCACAAAAGGCACAGAGAAGAAGCTTATGCGCCACCGACCAAGCCGACCCAAGCCAATGCAAAGTGCACCTTCATTTGTGACACGCGCAGGCAAGGTGGATTGAGAAAAATTTTAAAAAGCAGATCCCCTATGCCGCAAGCAACGCATCCTGAGCAAGACCCTGGAACCCGGGAGATCGTCACCGAGGTGCGGCGCGAAGAAGCGGTTCTTAAGGCCGGGGCTTTGCAAAACGCCATTCTTAACAGCGCCAATTTTTCAAGCATCGCCACCGACGAAAAAGGCGTCATCCAGATTTTCAACGTGGGGGCCGAGCGTATGCT
>CAMDHS010000146.1 GCA_945898115.1 Comamonas sp. lk | reverse complement strand
GGCGAAATGCATCGATTGGGAAGTGGCGATCAGCATAAAAAAACCCGGCAACGCCAAACGCGGGGCCGGGTCAAAAGAGTGATCGCGGGGGTCCGGGTTTAGCTGTATTTATTAAGCGCCCGCAAGCTGGAGCAAATTGGCGCTGTGGGTGAAAGTATAGCAACGCGCCGTTTTTCGCTGGCGGTCACCGCGCGCGGCCAACACCGCGCAGGCTTTAACCCGCCACCAGCGCCACCACGCCCAGCGTGGCAAACACCAAGGCCGAGACGATATGCACCACACGCATGGGCACCAGGCGCGTCATGCGTTCGCCCAGCCAGACCACCGGCGCATTCGCCAGCATCATGCCCAGGGTGGTGCCCGCCACCACCGCAAAATACGCGTGGTACTGGGCCGCGAGCATGACTGTGGCAATTTGCGTCTTGTCACCCATCTCAGCCAGAAAAAACGCCACCACCGTGGTGCCAAACCCGCCCCAGCGCGGCGCGGCGTCGGTGTCTTCTTCGTCAATCTTGTCGGGAATCAGCATCCACACCGCCATGCCGATAAAGGACGCAGCCAGCACCCAACGCAGGATTTGCGGCCCGACAAAAGTCGTGACCCATGCGCCCACCGCCCCGGCCAAGCCATGGTTGGCCAACGTGGCCACCAAAATACCCAGCACGATGGGCCAGGGCTTGCGAAAACGCAGGGCCAGAATCAAGGCCAAAAGTTGTGTCTTGTCGCCCATTTCGGCCAGCGCGACGATGCCGGTCGATACTAAAAATGCTTCCATGCACGGATATTACCCAATCGGAAATGCCTAAACGCACCACGAAATGGCAAACCTCTAAGGGATGGCGTGCTTTTTGCTTTGTTTCGGTGCATAAAAGTTTCTTTAATAAAACTTGCACCAATTTCAAGCATTTATTCTCAAAGGTAGATTATGGAAGCACTAAAACAGGGCGCAGACGCTTTGTTCATTCTCTTGGGCGCAGTCATGGTGCTCGCCATGCACGCCGGTTTTGCGTTTTTGGAACTGGGCACGGTACGGCGCAAAAACCAGGTCAACGCCTTGGTCAAAATCCTGGCCGACTTTTCGGTCTCCACCGTGGCCTACTTTTTGGTCGGCTACACGGTGGCCTACGGCACGCACTTTTTTGTGGGCGCTGAGCAGCTTGCCGCCCAGAGCGGCTATGCGCTGGTGAAGTTCTTTTTTCTGCTCACTTTTGCCGCCGCCATTCCGGCCATTGTTTCGGGGGGTATTGCCGAACGGGCCAAGTTCTGGCCACAGCTCATGGCCACGGGAGTGATCGTGGGCGTGGTTTATCCGGTGTTTGAGGGCATTGCCTGGAACCAGCAGTTTGGCGTGCAAGCCTGGATATTGGCCGCCACCGGCGCCGAGTTCCATGACTTTGCCGGCAGCGTGGTGGTGCATGCCGTGGGCGGCTGGATTGCGCTGGGCGCGGTGCTCTTGCTGGGCGCGCGCAGCAACCGCTACCGCAAAGACGGCGCCATTTCGGCCCACCCGCCATCGAGCATTCCGTTTCTGGCGCTAGGCGCTTGGATTTTGACCGTGGGTTGGTTCGGCTTTAACGTCATGAGCGCGCAAACCCTGGACAAGATCTCGGGCCTGGTGGCGGTCAATTCCCTGATGGCCATGGTCGGCGGCACGCTGACCGCGCTGGTGGTGGGCAAAAACGACCCCGGCTTTTTGCACAACGGCCCGCTAGCCGGCCTGGTGGCGGTGTGCGCGGGCTCTGACCTGATGCACCCGCTGGGCGCCTTGGTGGTGGGCGGCATTGCTGGCGCCATCTTTGTATTCATGTTCACGCTGACGCAAAACAAGTGGAAGATTGACGACGTGCTGGGTGTCTGGCCCTTGCACGGTCTGTGCGGCACATGGGGCGGCGTCGCGGCGGGCATCTTTGGCAGCCAGGCCCTGGGCGGCCTGGGCGGCGTGTCGCTGCAGGCGCAACTGATAGGCACCGCCCTGGGCTTAGCCTGGGCACTGGCCGGTGGGTTTGTGGTTTACGGCGTGCTCAAAATGACCGTGGGTTTGCGCATGAGCCAAGAGGACGAATTTGATGGTGCGGACTTGTCCACACACAAAATCAGCGCCTCACCCGAGCGCGAATCGAATTGGTAAGGCCGCGAAACCGCGAAAACAAGCAAAAATAGTGGCTTTTATCAGTAAAAATCCGGCTTTTACGGCCCAATTTGCAAAAAATTAGTGCGCGCGGTGCGAATAAGCGCATAATCAGTCCGCTTTGCCGTCTTAACGGCATAGCAGGTTTGCGGTGTTTGGTCAGTTTCGCGTCTGCTCTAAGTCTTTATTGGTTTGTTGATTGCGGTTTTGGACTCCATCGCGTTTTGAGTTATTTTGAGGAGTCCTTGCATGGGCAACAAACTTTACGTAGGCAACCTGCCTTATTCTTTCCGTGACGAAGACCTGCAACAAGCTTTTGCAGCACACGGTTCCGTTTCTAGCGCCAAAGTCATGATGGAACGTGACACTGGCCGTTCCAAAGGCTTCGGCTTTGTGGAAATGGGCAGCGACGCTGAAGCACAAGCAGCTATCAACGGCATGAACGGCCAACAATTTGGTGGTCGTGGCTTGGTGGTGAACGAAGCCCGTCCGATGGAGCCTCGTCCTCCCCGCACTGGCGGCGGCGGCTTCGGTGGTGGTGCTGGCGGTGGCGGCTACGGCGGCGGCGCTGGCGGTGGCGGCGGACGCTCCGGCGGCGGCGGCTACGGTGGTGGCGCTGGCGGCGGTGGCGGCTACGGTGGCGGCGCTGGCGGTGGCGGCGGACGCTCCGGCGGCGGCGGCGGCGGTGGATACGGCGGTGGCCGTTCCGGCGGCGGCGGCTACTAAGCAGCGCTTGCACCGCATGGGTCTTGTGCCCATGCAAAAAAAAATCAGGGTCCTTCGGGACCCTTTTTTGTGCCTGCAAACCTGGCCCGGACTTCGCCGAGGGGTGCGGGACGATGCACTTTTAAGGTGCGGTGTTGGCGGGAACGAGCGTGGCGTGCACCCGCCCGGTGAACTGTGCAACCTGGGTCACGTTGTCATAGTCCAGGGCGTCGGCAGTGAAACGGTGGGCGCCGTGGCGCAGTTCCACCGGCAAATGCGAGCGCACCAGCTCTTGCTTGGCAAAGACGTGCAAAAACTCGCCGCGAAATTCCATGCGCGGGCTCTCTGGCGTCGGGCCTGCGCCTTGCGCCTCACGCACGATAAGGGCCTTGCCCAGGAGTTGCACCTCGCTGGCGTCTTCGCTGGTCAGGCCGCGCTTGGCAGAGGCCTGGGTCAGGCGGCCTTTTTCATCGACCGAGCGCAGGGCAATCGCATCGATCTCGGTCCACTGGGTATCGGCAAAGTGTTTCGCTGCTGCGCCCATCACTTCAGCGTGCAGCCGGCCTTTGGCGTCGAAGCTCTTGATGGAGAAATTTTCCATAAAGTAGTCCGGCGTATGTCCGGCCGCCGCCACCGGCGCCAGTGCGGGTGCTTGCGGCGTGGTGCGCACCAGCCAGTAACTTCCCAACGCCAGCACCGACATCAGCGCCACGGGCAGTGACAGCAAAAAGCGGTCCCACAGCGCGGCCAATAAGGGCTTCATCGGGTGTATTGCGCCAGCAGCGTGGCGTAGTGGCCGCTGGCTGTGAGCAGCAGATCGCACAGTTCGCGTACCGCGCCATGGCCGCCGGTGCGCGTGGTGACGAAGTGCGCGGACGCCAGCGCCTCAGCGTGGGCGTTGGCGGGGGCGCAGGCCAGTGCGGCGCGGCGCATCATGGGGAGGTCGGGCCAGTCGTCGCCCATGGCGGCGGCCTGGCTCCAGTCCAAGCCCAGGGCGGCCAAGGTGGCTTCAGCCGCCGGGCGTTTGTCCTCGGTGCCGAAATGCACCTCAGTAATGCCCAGCGCCTGCAGACGAGCGCGCAAGGGGGCCGAATCGCGCCCAGTGATCACCGCTGGGGTAATGCCTGCTTTTTGCAGCATCTTGAGGCCGTGGCCGTCCAGGGTGTGAAAGCGCTTAAGGGTTTCGCCGGTTTCGGAATAGAGCAAGCCACCGTCGGTCAAGACGCCATCGACATCAAAAAAAACCACTTTGACGCGTTTGGCCCGCAGCAGCAATTCGGGGGCGAAGTTCAGGGTCGTGGCCATTAGATCACCTTGGCCCGCATCAGGTCGTTGGTGTTGACGGCCCCGCACAGCTGCCCGGCGGCATCAATCACCAGCACGCTGGTTATCTTGCGCCGCTCCATCAGCTCTACCGCGTCCACCGCCAGGGCGTCGGCGGCGATGGTGGCGGGATGGGCGTGCATCACGTCTTGGGCCGTTTTGTCGCGCAAATCGACGCCGCGCTCGACCCAGCGGCGCAAGTCGCCATCGGTAAAGATACCCAGCACACCGCCCTGGGCGTCCACCACGGCGGTGGCGCCTAGGCCTTTGGCGCTCATCTCGCGCATCAGGTCGCTGAAGCTGGCGGTGGGTGCGACGCTCGGCACGGAGTCGCCTGCGCGCATGACATCGCTCACATGCGTGAGCAGCTTGCGCCCGAGCGCACCGCCGGGGTGAGAGCGGGCGAAGTCTTCGGCCTTGAAGCCGCGCGCATCCAAGAGCGCCACGGCCAGGGCGTCGCCCATGGCCAGTTGTGCGGTGGTGCTGGCGGTGGGCGCCAGGTTGAGCGGGCAGGCTTCTTTGTCCACGGCGGTGTTGAGCCAGACGGTGGCGTGCTGCGCCATGCTCGATTCAGGGTTGCCGGTCATGGCCACCAGCGGCGTGCCCAGGCGTTTGAGCACTGGGATGATGGCGCTGATTTCTTGCGACTCGCCGCTGTTCGATATCACCAGCACCAGGTCGTGCGCGGTGACCATGCCGAGGTCGCCGTGGCTGGCTTCGGCCGGGTGCACAAATAGGGCCGGGGTACCGGTTGAGGCCAGGGTGGCGGCAATTTTGCGCCCCACGTGGCCGCTTTTGCCCATGCCCATCACCAC
Organism: Comamonas sp. lk; assembly: GCA_945898115.1. Classification (GTDB taxonomy): domain Bacteria; phylum Pseudomonadota; class Gammaproteobacteria; order Burkholderiales; family Burkholderiaceae_C; genus Allorhodoferax. Next base: position 2,683 of record CAMDHS010000146.1, on the reverse strand, counting down.
CACCCGCCCGGGAATGCCCAGCACCAAGGCCACTGCCTGGGCAAAAGAGTCGCCCAGGCGTGCCTTGAGCCCGAGCACGGCGGCGGCTTCGATGTCGAAGGTGGCGTGTGCCAGCGCCAGCGCGCGCGCGGCGGCCTGGGGTGACAAGGAGGGATTGGGGACAGTCATTGCGGCATTTTATAGACCGACCGCTGGGGCGCGGCCAGAGGTCACAATAGCCGCGCCGCGCGGGCATTACCAGCGCGGTCCCGTGGGCGCCGGTGTGCGCGCCTGACTGCCCTTCTTAGCCTTTGCGCCATGCAACATACCCACGTCACCGACTACCTGCGCTCCCATATTCGCACCGTGCCCGATTGGCCGGCGCCGGGCGTGCAGTTTCGCGACATCACGCCGCTCTTGCAGGACGCCAAGGTGTTTCGGGTGCTGATTGATGCCTTTGTGCACCGCTATATGGACGCGGACCGCCGCCCTGACATCGTGGCCGGGCTGGACGCGCGTGGCTTTATTCTGGGCGCGGTGGTGGCCTACGAGCTCAACATCGGCTTTGTGCCGATCCGCAAAAAAGGCAAGCTGCCGTTTACTACCGTAGAAGAAACCTATGAGTTGGAATACGGCAACGCCACGGTAGAACTGCACACCGACGCGGTCAAGCCCGGTCAGCGCGTGCTCTTGATTGACGACCTGATTGCCACCGGCGGCACCATGATGGCGGGCAAAAAGCTGCTGGAGCGCTTGGGCGCCGTGGTGATGGAGGGCGCGGCCATCGTGGACCTGCCCGAACTCGGCGGCTCGGACAAACTGCGCGCCACCGGCATGCCGCTGTTTACGCTGCTGGACTTTGCCGGGCACTAGCCCCCAGCGCTTGGCTACTTGCCGATACAGAAGCTCGAAAAAATCACGCCCAGCAAGTCATCTGAGCTAAACGCGCCGGTGATCTCGTTCAAGGCGTTCTGCGCCAGGCGCAGCTCTTCGGCCAGCAGGTCGAGCGCCTGGGCGCTTTGGGCCAGGTGGGCGGCGGCCTCCATCAAATGGGCATCCACTTGGCGCAGCGCCTGCACATGGCGCTCGCGGGCCATGAACAGACCACCGGCCGGGGCCTGCCAGCCCGCGGCGTGTAGCAAGGCGGCGCGCAGCGCGTCCAGGCCGGCACCGGTTTTAGCGGACAGGCGAATGCCGCGCTCTGGCGCATGGGCGTCTGCCACCGCGTCGGCCTTGTTCCAGATGTCGATCAGAGGCACCTGGCGCCCGAGTTTTTGCGCCAGCAGCGCGCTAATTTGGGCGTCGGCAGCGGCGTAATCGGCGCCCTCGCAGCGCGTCAGGTCGTGCAAAAAAAGCACGGCGTCGGCGCCTTCAATTGCGCCCCAGGCGCGCGCGATACCGATTTTCTCGACCTCATCCACGCTCTCGCGCAGGCCGGCGGTGTCCACCACGTGCACCGGTACACCTTGGATCTGTATGGTTTGCTCGACCTTGTCGCGCGTGGTGCCAGCAATCGGAGTGACGATGGCCAGCTCCGCCCCGGCCAGGGCGTTGAGCAGCGAAGACTTGCCGGCATTGGGCTGGCCGGCAATCACCACCTGGATGCCTTCGCGCAACAGCGCGCCCTGCGTGGCTTGCGCTTGCAAGGTTTGCAAGGCAGCTTGCAGACGCGTCAACTGGCCCTGGGCGTCGGCGCGTTGCAGGAAATCAATCTCTTCTTCCGGAAAATCCAGCGTGGCTTCGACCAGCATGCGCAGGCGCACCAGCGCGTCGAGCAAGCTGTGAACCTGTTTGGAAAACGCGCCCGAGAGCGAGGCGGTCGCGCTACGGGCGGCGGCCTCGGTGCTGGCGTCGATCAGGTCGGCGATGGCTTCGGCCTGCGCCAGGTCGATCTTGTCGTTTAAAAACGCGCGCTCGGTAAATTCGCCCGGTTGCGCCAGTCGCAGGCGCGGCAACAGAGGAGCGCCCCCCGGCGCATCGCATTCTTGCGCCAGCGCCAGGCAGCGCGCCACCAGCAGTTGCAACACAACCGGTCCTCCATGCGCTTGCAACTCAAGCACGTCTTCACCGGTAAAGGAATGCGGCGCCGGGAAGTACAGCGCCAGGCCCTGGTCGATGGGCGCGCCATCGGCATCAGGAAACGGCAAGTAGGTGGCTTCGCGTGCGCGAAGGTCGCGGCCCAACCAAGTGTGCACCAGGGGCGCGAGGTCTTTGCCGCTGACGCGCACGATGCCCACCGCACCCCGGCCGGGAGCGGTGGCGATGGCGATGATGGGGTCGTGTTGGCGGCTGAGCATGGTTTACAGGTGCAATGGGCGGGTTATACAGGGAGCAGACGCACAAAGGGCCGCGCAAGCGGCCCCTGGCGTGGCAAGCCCGAGGCTCGCGCTTACTTGAACGACGGCAGGTTGAACTGCGGCGGCACGCCCATGCGGGTGTTGATCAGCCACTGCTGTGCGATCGACAAGATGTTGTTCGTAATCCAGTAGACCACCAGGCCGGACGGGAAGAAGAAGAACATCACGCTAAACGCCAGCGGCATGAACCACATCATCTTGGCTTGTAAGGGATCTGGCGGCGCGGGGTTGAGCGCGGTTTGCAGCATCGTCGTAAGCGTCATGATCACCGGCAAGATGAAGTATGGATCAGGCGCCGACAGGTCATGGATCCAGCCCATCCAGGGCGCGTTGCGCATTTCCACGCT
>CAMDHS010000145.1 GCA_945898115.1 Comamonas sp. lk | reverse complement strand
CGCCGGTTGAGCACCAGCAGCCAGGCTGCAACTAGCAAAAACACCAGCGCGATCAACACAAAAGGCGTGCGCCATTGCAGATGGTCAGCCGCGTAGCCCCCCAGGGCCACACCGCCTGAGAGGCCCAAAATTTGCCCGATCAAAAAGCGAGCGAGCACGGGCTGGCGCCGCTCGTAGGCAATCACGTCGCCAATCCAAGCCATGGACAGCGGAATGATGGACGCCGCCGTGGCCCCGGCCAGCGTGCGCGCCAGCAACAAGAGACCAAAGCTGGAGGCCAGGGCGCAAGCCAGGGTGGTCAGCGCGCAGGCCAGGCAGCCCAGCGCCACCACCCGGTACTTGCCGAAGCGGTCGCCCAAAGGCCCAAATAGCAGCTGCGCCAGCCCATAGGCCACGGCAAACACCGTAATCACCGAGGCGGCGGCGCCCAGGGTCAAGGAAAACTCTGCTGCGAGCCGGGGCAGCATCGCGTCCATCACCCGTAGCGACATGCCGCTGCCAAACGCCGCCACCGACAGGGCGACGATGGCGCCGCGCGGCAGCAGCACATCGGCCGGCGCCTGCACTTTCGCGGGAACTGCCAATATGGGTTGCGGCAGGTTTGGGGCCATAGTTTTGGGTGAACGGGTAAGCAAAAAACAAAAAAGCCCGCCGTTCCAGAGAACAACAGGCTTCGCGCAGGCCTCCGAGGCCGATAAATGGTAGGGCGTGAGTGACTTGAACACTCGACCAAAGGATTATGAGTCCTCTGCTCTAACCAACTGAGCTAACGCCCCACACAAGCCACGGATTGTAGTTGCAGCACCGCACGATTTCGGCTTGGCACCTGGCCCCAGTGCTGGGTGATCAGCGTCCTAGCGATCTGCCAAAAACAATTCCTGCAAATCGCTCAAAAAGTCAAAACCCCGCACCGTGGGCCGCACGCGCTGCAAATCGCGCTCAATCAAGCCCTTGCGCTCGGCAGCGTCTAGAGCGGCGGCGATGGCCGTGACCGGCAGGCCGGTGCGCTCGGTAAATTCCCGCAGCCCAAAGCCGTGGCGCAGGCGCAGGGCGTTGAGCATGTATTCAAAGGGCAGTTCGGCGCGCGCCACCTCTTCGCTTTGCGCCAGCGCGTTGCCGGCCAAGGCACGCTCTTGGTACAGGCGCGGCTCGCGCAGGCGCACCTGGCGCACCACGCGGTGGGCAAAACTGAGCTTGCTGTGCGCGCCCGCGCCAATGCCCAGGTAGTCGCCAAACTTCCAGTAATTGAGGTTGTGCGCGCAGCGGTGGCCGTCTTTGGCATAGGCCGACACTTCGTAGCGCTGCAGGCCGGCGGCCTCGGTCAGCTCAGTGATGTGGTCGAGCATGGCGTAGGCGGTGTCGTCTTCGGGCACCACGGGCGGAAACTTGGCGAAATAGGTGTTGGGCTCAATCGTCAGGTGGTAAATCGAGATGTGTGGCGGCGCAAAACCCAAGGCTATTGCGATGTCTTGCCCCACCTGCTCCAGCGTCTGGCCGGGCAGCGCGTACATGATGTCGAGGTTAAAGGTGGCAAACGAGCGCGCAGCCTCTTCTACCGCCGCCAGCGCCTGCGCGCGGTCATGCACCCGGCCCAAGGCTTTAAGGTGCGCGTCGTTAAAGCTTTGCACGCCAATCGACAGGCGCGTCACACCTGCTTGGGCAAAGGCGGCAAAGCGGTCTTTCTCAAAAGTGCCGGGGTTGGCCTCTAAGGTGATTTCGCAGTTGGGATCCAAGCGCAGGCGGGCGCGAATATCGCTGATCAGCCGGTCTATGGCCTCGGGCGAAAACAGGCTGGGCGTGCCCCCGCCGATAAAGATGCTGTGGATAGCCCGGCCCCAGATCAGGGGCAAGGCGGCTTCCAGGTCGGCCACCACGGCGTCGATGTAGCGGCGCTCGGGCAGGGGTCCTGCGGGTTGTTCGTGCGAGTTGAAGTCGCAGTACGGGCATTTTTTAAGGCACCAGGGCAAATGCACGTACAAGGACAGTGGCGGCAGCGCTGCGAGCTGCAGCGTGCCCGGGCGCATGTAATGCTGAATATCGTGCTGCACCGCCGCCCCAGCATCGGCGCCCGCGCTGGCCACAATGGGAATCATGGCTGCGCCAGCCAACGCTGGCGCATCAGCGCGGCCATGGCCTGCGCTGCGCGGCCGCGGTGGCTGTTGGCATTTTTTACCTCCACCGGCAACTGGGCAAAGGTTTTGCCAAACTCCGGAATCCACATGATGGGGTCAAAGCCAAAGCCGTTGCTGCCCACCGGCGCGCGCGCAATCTGGCCCACCACGCGGCCCACCGCAATCAGCGGCTCCGGGTCGTCAGCAGAGCGCACCGCCACCAGCGTGCTGACCAATGCCGCACCACGGGCATCAATATCATGCATTTGCTCGAGCAGCGCCCGCACATTGTTGTCGTCCCCCTTGGGGTAGCCAAACTGGGTGGCGTAATAAGCCGTGTCCACGCCGGGCAGGCCACCAAAAGCGTCCACGCACAAACCGGCGTCATCCGCCAGCGCGGGCAGACCGGTATGGCGGGCCGCGTTGCGCGCCTTGGCCAGGGCGTTTTCCACAAAAGTGCGGTAGGGCTCGGGCGACTCGGGCACGCCTAAATCACTTTGGCGCACCAGGGCGCAGCCCAGCGGCGCAAACATGGCCTGCAATTCGGCCAGTTTGCCCGCGTTGTTGGACGCCAGAACGATTTGCATGGACGGCTGCGCGCCGCTCAATGCGCCTGCGGCGCTTGGGCCAGCGCCTGCTGCTGCAAGCGCATCAGCTCGGCAATGCCCGCATCGGCCAGGTTGAGCAACTGGTCCATCTCGGCACGCGAAAACGCCGCGCCTTCGGCCGTGCCCTGCACTTCGACAAAGTGGCCCGCGCCAGTCATGACCACGTTCATGTCGGTGTCGCAGGAAGAATCTTCGGTGTATTCCAGATCAAGCAGCGGCGTGCCATCAACGATGCCCACAGAGATCGCCGCCACCGAAGCAATGATGGGCGACTCGGCAATTTTTCCGTGCGCCAGCAGCCAGTTCACCGCGTCTTGGGCCGCTACAAAGGCGCCGGTAATGGCCGCAGTGCGGGTGCCGCCGTCGGCCTGGATCACGTCGCAATCGAGCGAGATGGTGCGTTCGCCCAGGCGTTTGAGGTCAAACACCGCGCGCAGCGAGCGGCCAATCAGGCGCTGAATCTCTTGCGTGCGCCCGCTTTGCTTGCCGCGTGCGGCTTCGCGGTCGCTGCGCGTATGGGTGGCGCGCGGCAGCATGCCGTATTCGGCCGTGACCCAGCCTTCGCCACTGCCGCGTTTGTGCGGCGGCACGCGCTCTTCCACCGACGCGGTGCACAGCACCTTGGTGCCGCCAAACTCGATCAGCACCGATCCTTCGGCGTGGCGGGTGTAGCCGCGGGTAATGCGCACCGGGCGCAAGGCGTTGGCGGCACGTGGGCCACTGCGGATAAATGAGGTCATGAAAAAATTCCGGCAAACGGGTTGAAGAAGCACCAAGCGCCCGCTCAGAGGCGAAAAAAGAGACCCTAGAGGCCCCGCGCTCAGGCAAGCGAAGGATTATCGGCTTTCTCCCAGGCCACGGCGATCAGGGTCACGTTGTCGCAATAGGCGCCGCCGCGCTGCAGCGCCAAATCGACCAGCGTCTGCGCCGCTTCGGTTACCGCATGCGCAGTCACGTTGAAGACGATGTCGTCCTCGTCCACATTGCCCCACAGCCCGTCCGAGCAGAGCAACAAGCGGTCTCCAACCTCCAGGACGATGGGGGGGCCGACTTCAATCACCGGTTGCCGGGGCGCGCCCAAGCAGCTGTAAAGCATGTGTTTGCTGACCGGAGCCTCCCCTTTGGCCCGCAGCACGCTGTCTTTCCACTCCGCCACCGAGTGGTCCAGGGTCCGGCTTAGCACCTCGCCACCGCGCACCAGATAGCGGCGCGAATCGCCGCAGTGCGCGGTGTAGCACTGGTCGTCTTGCAAAACCGCTACGACCAAGGTGCTGCTTGGCGTCTGGTCCAGACTGTGCGTCTGCGCATAACTATGCAATTGTTCATGGGCTGCGCGCATGGCGGCTTGCAGAAATTGCGCCACATCGGGCAGCTTGGGTGTGGCCTGCTTGTGAAACAGGGTGGTGACGACCTGCAAACAGATTTGGGCCGCTTCCTCCCCTTGGGGGTGGCCGCCAAGGCCATCGGCCACCAAAAAAATCGCCGCCGCCTGGGTATAGCTGTAGCCCATGCGGTCTTCGTTGCGCTTGCGACCCCCAACGCGACTTGCCTGAAATACCGAGAACATCATGGCGGGCGTGTGCGCTTAGCGCAGGGGCTTGGATGCCGGACGCAAGGCTTCGGAAAAAAACCGCGTCGATTGGTAGTCTTGGTTCTGCGCCTCAAGCACCACCGCCTGCGGCGGTCGGGTCAAGATTTTTTGCACCGACAGCACCGAATGGGGCCGCGCCTGCGGATCGGTTTGCATGCACGAGAGCACCAGTTCAATGAGCAGGGGAGAGTATTTGCCCTGCAAGTCCGCCACCATGGTTTCGAGCTTTGCACGGCAGTCGGCCTTGGCGGCGTCGGGCGGCGGATAACCCGTCATGCAGGAAAACATGCAAGCGCCTATGGCGTAAATGTCGGTCCAGGGTCCGATGGGTTTGCCGCGCTTGTACATTTCTGGCGCAGAAAATCCCGGCGTGAACATGGGCTGCAAAAACTTGCCCCCCTGGTGCAGCACGTCGCGCGCCGCACCGAAATCAATCAGCACCGCCCGGTCGTCGTCGGTCACCAAAATATTGCCCGGCTTGATGTCCAGGTGCAGCATCTTGTGCTGATGCACCACCCGCAGGCCGCGCAACACCTCCTCAAATAAAGAGCGAATCGTGCTTTCGCGAAAAATCTTGGAGTGTTTCAACGAAGCCGAGGTGACAATGAACTGCTGCAAGGACGCACCTTGCAAATAGTTCATCACCAGATAAACCGTGTCGTTTTCCTGAAAAAAATTCAAGACGCTGACCACGTTTGGGTGAACAATTTGGGCCAAGGCGCGCCCTTCTTCCAAAAAGCTGCGAAAACCGATGCGGTACAGCGCACGCTTGCTTCGTTCCACCACCACGGGCGCATCGCCATGGGCACGGCTGGCCAAGGCGGCGGGCAGGTATTCCTTGAGCGCCACCTCTTGCCCGGTAGGACTGACCGCCCGATAAACAATGCCGAAACCGCCAGCGCCAATTTTTTGCACGATGCGGTAGCCTCCCACCCACTTGCCTGGCGCCAGCGGTGCGGGGAGTAACTTCGGTGCGTCCTGGGTCATGCCAAAAGTAAGGGAGATTTACACCCCGCCGCCGTTGAACCGCGAGGCGGCCAAGGAAGCGGGTTATTCTCAGAGCAACCCTCATAGTCAAGGAATTAATAATGTCAGTTTACAGTATGACTGGTTATGCCAGTGCACAGCACACGGCGGCCAACGCAGCGGCGCCCGCCGATGCCAGGCAAGCGGCCACCGCCCAGCTTGGGATGGAGATCCGCTCGGTCAACAGCCGTTTTCTGGACCTGAGCTTTCGCCTGCCCGAAGACCTGCGCCAGTGGGAGCCCGCCTTGCGCGAGCTGCTGGGCGCGCGCCTCAAGCGCGGCAAGATTGAGGTGCGCGCCTCCATCGACGTGCAACACGGCAGCGTGAGCGACCCGTCGCCCAAACTGCTACAACGCCTCAATAGCCTGCAAGACAACATCAAGGTCTGGCTGCCGCATGCCGGTGGCCTGACGGTGTCTGACGTCTTGCGCCTGGCTGCAAGCGAGCAATCTGGCCTGCGCGACTGGAGCGAAGAACTGCTGCCGCTGGCCAAAACTGCCTTGACCGCCCTGCTCGCGGCGCGCGAGCGAGAAGGTGCGCGCCTGGGCGCCATGCTGCTCGAACACATCAAGCAGCTGCGCCTGTTGGCTGCGCAGGCCACGCCCCTGGTGCCGCAACTCGTGGCACAGCAGAGCCAGCGTTTTATGGAACGCTGGGCCGAGGCTATGGCGCTGGGTGAGGGCAGCGCCCTGCCCGAAAGTGCCCAAGACCGGGCGCTGACCGAGGCCACCGCCTTTGCCATCCGCATTGACGTGGCCGAAGAAATCACCCGCCTGAACTCGCACCTTGACGAGCTCGAGCGCCTGATCACCAAGGGCGGCGAAATCGGCAAGCGCCTGGACTTTTTGATCCAGGAACTGCACCGCGAGGCCAACACCATGGGCTCCAAATCGGCAGCGCTGGCGCTGACCCATATCTCGGTGGACATGAAGGTGCTGAACGAGCAAATGCGCGAGCAAGTGCAGAACATAGAATAAGACCCGCCTTTTGCCCCCTGAGTCGCGCTATGGATTACCCCGGAAACCTTTTTGTTGTCGCAGCGCCCAGTGGTGCGGGCAAGTCCAGCCTGGTCAACGCCTTGCTGGAACTTGACTCCCACGTGCAGCCCTCGGTGTCACACACCACGCGCGCGCCACGCGGCCAGGAAAAGCACGGGCGCGAATACTTTTTTGTGTCTGAGCAAGAATTTGACGCCATGGTGGCTGCTGACGCTTTTGTCGAATGGGCCCATGTGCACAACCACCGCTACGGCACGTCCAAGAAAGCCATCGAAGACCGCATGGCCATGGGCGCCGATGTGATTCTTGAAATCGACTTTCAGGGCGCGATCCAGATCAAGCAGACCTTTTCCAACGCGGTGTGCATCTTTATCTTGCCGCCGAGCTGGGAAGAGCTGCGCGCGCGCCTGGAGCGCCGGGGCGAGGACGCACCCGAGACCATTGAGCTGCGCATGAAAAACGCGGCTGTTGAGGTGGCGCAAGCCCAAAAATTCGACTTCGTTATAATCAACGAGTTGTTTGACCGCGCGCTTTTTGACCTCAAGGCGATCGTTCACTCCCAGCGGCTCAAGTTTGTGGCGCAGGCGCGCGCCAGAGCCGCAACGTTTCAGGCGCTCAACATCCCCTTGTAATTTCGGAGAATCCCATGGCCCGCATCACCGTCGAAGACTGCCTCGAGCAGATCCCCAACCGTTTCCAACTGGTGCTGGCCGCCACCTACCGCGCGCGCATGCTCAGCCAAGGCCACACGCCCAAGATTGAGAGCAAGAACAAGCCCGCCGTCACCGCCCTGCGCGAAATCGCTGCCGGCAAGATTGGCATCGAGATGCTGAAAAAAGTGCCTTTATAAGGAGACTTTATTAGCAATAAAAAAGGCCCGTTAAGGGCCTTTTTTTTATGTACGCTGCCCACGCAGGGCGCCGCTCAGGACACGATATACGCCGCTGCCCCCGTAGAAAACAAGGTGCCGTCTGCGCCCAAAAATTCCATGCGGGTGTTGGCCACGCGCGAGCCCAGGCGCAGCACATGGGCGTGCAGCTCAAAATACGGACTGATGCCGGGGCGCAAATAGTCAATGCGCAAATCAATGGTGCCGAGTTTGCCAAACCGGTGCAGGCGCTGCATGGGCGTCTCGTCCATGTGGCGTGCACCAATAGCGGCCATCACCGCCAGCCCGCCCATGGCGTCCAGACCGGCGCTGATCACGCCGCCGTGCACCCGGTTGAAGGCGAAATGCCCGACCAACTCGGGCCGCATGTCGATGCGGGCGACCACGCGGGCGGGCTCTAAGGAGGTGATCTTGAGGCCCAAAAGCTGATTGAAGA
>CAMDHS010000144.1 GCA_945898115.1 Comamonas sp. lk | reverse complement strand
AGCGGGCGGCGCAGATTTTCCCTTCAATGCCGCGCTTGCCAAAGCCGCCGGGCACCAGCACCGCGTCAAACTTGGCGAGTTGCTGCACTGTCTCGGGCGTGATGGTTTCCGAGTCGATGTAGTTGATCTTGACCTTGACATGGTTTTTCATGCCTGCGTGGCGTAGCGCCTCGTTGAGTGACTTGTAGCTGTCGGACAGATCGACGTATTTGCCCACCATGGCGATGTTGACTTCGCCTTCGGGGTGTTCGGTCTCGTACACCAGATCGTCCCAACGCTTGAGTTTGGCCGGAGGCGTGTTCAGGCGCAGTTTGTCGCAAATTAGGCCGTCCAGCCCCTGCTCGTGCAGCATGCGCGGCACTTTGTAGATGGTGTCCACGTCCCACATGGAAATCACGCCCCACACCGGCACATTGGAAAACAGCGAGATTTTTTGCCGCTCTTCGTCAGGGATAGGGCGGTCGGCGCGGCACACCAAGGCGTCTGCCTGGATGCCGATTTCACGCAGTTGTTTGGCGGTGTGCTGGGTGGGTTTGGTTTTGAGTTCGCCAGCGGCAGCAATCCAAGGCACGTAGCTCAGGTGCACAAAAGCGCTGTTGTTCGAGCCCATTTGCAGGCTCATTTGGCGCACGGCTTCCAAGAAGGGCAGGGACTCAATGTCGCCCACCGTGCCGCCAATTTCCACGATGGCCACGTCTACCGCGTCGGGTTCGCCCAGGCGGGCGCCGCGTTTGACGAATTCCTGGATTTCATTGGTCACATGCGGGATCACCTGCACGGTTTTGCCCAAATAGTCTCCCCGACGCTCTTTGTCGAGCACGCTTTTGTAGATTTGGCCGGTGGTGAAATTATTGGCCTTGCGCATGCGGGTTTCCACAAAGCGCTCGTAGTGGCCCAGGTCGAGGTCGGTCTCTGCGCCGTCGTCGGTCACAAAAACCTCGCCGTGCTGCAGGGGCGACATGGTGCCCGGGTCAACGTTGAGGTAGGGATCGAGTTTGATCAGGGTGACTGTCAGACCCCGCGATTCCAAGAGCGCGGCGAGTGAGGCGGATGCAATTCCCTTACCCAGGGAAGAGACCACACCGCCGGTGACGAACACAAATTTGGTCATGTCAGTGTACGAACCCTGCGGCTCGGGAAGCTGGTAATGCGAGATTATAGGTGTCTGCTACATTGCGCTTGGGGTCCATTTCGGCCCCGCAGCAGTATTTAAAGCAGGGCCTGGCGGATGGAATTAAGCGGTAAACACATTGTTTTGGGACTCAGCGGCGGCATTGCGTGCTACAAGGCCGCCGAACTATGCCGCGCGCTTATCAAGGAAGGCGCCACCGTGCAGGTGGTGATGACTGAGGCCGCAGCCCAGTTCATCACCCCGGTCACCCTGCAGGCCCTGAGCCAGCGCAGTGTCTACACCTCGCAGTGGGACGCGCGCGAGGCCAACAATATGGCGCACATCAACCTCAGCCGCGAGGCCGACGCCATTCTTATTGCGCCGTGCAGCGCCGATTTCATGGCCAAACTGCTGCACGGGCGCGCTGACGATTTGCTCAGCCTGATGTGCCTGGCCCGCCCCATCGAATCGGTGCCGCTGCTGCTGGCCCCGGCCATGAACCGCGAAATGTGGGCGCATCCGGCCACCGTGCGCAATGTGGCGCAGTTGCGCGCCGACGGCGCCACCGTGCTGGGTGTGGGCGCGGGCGACCAGGCCTGCGGCGAAACGGGCGATGGCCGCATGCGCGAGCCCCAAGAATTGCTGCACGACGTGATTGCGTTTTTCCAGCCCAAATTGCTGGCGGGCCAGCGTGTTTTGATTACCGCCGGGCCCACCTTTGAGGCGATTGACCCGGTGCGCGGCATCACCAACCGCTCCAGCGGCAAGATGGGCTTTGCCCTGGCGCGTGCCGCCCAAGAGGCCGGCGCCGAGGTCACGCTGGTGGCTGGCCCGGTAGCGCTGGCCACGCCTCAGGGCGTGCGCCGCATGGATGTGCAGTCGGCCCAGGACATGTTGCAAGCCTGCTTGGCGCAGGCGGACGACGCGAGTATCTTTATTGCCGCGGCGGCAGTGGCGGACTGGCGGCCCCTGACCAGCACGGACCAAAAGATCAAAAAAGACGGATCCGGCGAGGTGCCGCATCTGGCCCTGCAAGAGAACCCCGACATTCTGGCAACGCTGGCGCACTCCGCGCGGGCGCAAAGCGGCGCGCTGTTTTGTGTGGGCTTTGCGGCTGAAAGCCACGATTTGCTGGCGCACGCCACCGCCAAACGCCAGCGCAAGGGCGTGCCTTTGCTGGTGGGCAATATTGGCCCGGCCACCTTTGGCCAAGACGACAACGCACTGCTGCTGGTGGACGCGCAAGGCGCGGTCGATATTCCCCGCGCCAGCAAGCTCAGCCTGGCGCGCATTTTGGTGAGCGAAATCGCCCAGCGCCTGCCCGGCGCAGCCCTTTGAATTTATTTGTGAATCCGTATGAAACTCGACGTCAAAATTCTCGATTCCCGCCTGGCGGACCAATTGCCGGCCTACGCTACGCCGGGCAGCGCCGGACTGGACTTGCGCGCCTGCTTGGACGCGCCGCTCACTTTGCAGCCCAATGCCTGGCAGCTCGTTCCCACCGGCATGGCGATTTATTTGCAAGACCCCCACTTTGCCGCCCTGATCTTGCCGCGCTCGGGCCTGGGCCACAAGCACGGCATCGTGCTGGGCAATCTGGTGGGTTTGATTGACAGTGACTACCAGGGCCAGCTCATGGTCAGCGCCTGGAACCGCAGCACGGTTGCTTTCACCATTGAGCCCATGGAGCGCATTGCGCAATTGGTGATCGTGCCCGTGGTGCAAGCGCAGTTCAACATCGTCCATGAGTTTGCCGCCTCGCAGCGCGGCGAGGGCGGTTACGGCTCGACCGGCAAGTCCTGAAGCATCGCTGGCCGCTGGCTGCGGGCGAGCGCCCTTGGTTTGCGGCGCTAGTGAAGCTTTAGTGCAGCGGCGCGTCGCCGCGGTCCGATGCGGGCAGCGCCTCGATGCGGAAAAAGCCGGTGCCGGTGGAGCCGCGCTCCAACTCTTCTTCGGTGGCCTCGCGCACGCCTTCCACACGCAGGCTGATGCGAATGGCAATGCCTGCGAGCGGGTGGTTGGCGTCGAGCACCACGTGTTCGGGGTAAATGTCGGTCACGGTAAACAGCGCGTCTTTGGGCGCCGCCGGGTTGCAGCCTGCGGGCAGGGCTGAGCCTTCCAGCGTGAGCCCAACCTGCAGTTCGGCCGGGAACAGCGCGCGCGGCTCTAGAAACAGCAGCTGGTCGTTGAAGTCGCCAAAGGCCTCTTCGGGCTCAATTTGCAGTTGCAGCTTGGCGCCCACGCGGTGGCCTTGCAAGGCGGCTTCAATAGCCGGCAGCAAATCTTTGCCCCCCAGCAAGAACTCGACTGGCTCGTCAAGAACGTCCAATTCTTCCCCCAAAGTGTCTTGAAGGACCCAGGTCAGCGCGACCACGCAGTTGTCATAAATTTCCATCGCACAATTGTCGCAGTTTCATCTTCCCCATTTTTTAGCCCCAGGACGCCCGCTTTATGAACATTGACCAGCCCCTTCAACTCCTGGGCGGCCTGTCGCCCGCTACCTTTATGAAGCGCCATTGGCAAAAGAAACCCCTGGTGATTCGCCAGGCTATCCCCGGCCTGCGCGCGCCGCTGGACCGAGCCGAACTCTTTGACCTGGCCGCGCAAGACGACGTGCAGTCGCGCCTGGTGATCCAGACGCCAGACGTGGCCGACCAACCCTGGCGCCTGAAACAGGGCCCGTTTGGCCGCAAGGCCCTGCCCGCGCTCAAGCAACCCGGCTGGACGCTGTTGGTGCAAAGCGTGGACTTGTTTGACGCCCGGGTGCGCGCCTTGCGTGACCAGTTTCGCTTTGTGCCCGACGCGCGCCTGGACGACGTGATGGTGAGCTACGCCAGCGACGGCGGTGGCGTGGGACCGCACTTTGACAGCTACGACGTGTTTTTGCTGCAAGCCCACGGCCAGCGCCGCTGGCGCATCGGACGGCAAAAAAACCTGGATTTGCAGCTGGGCATGCCTCTGAAGATATTGGCCAACTTTGAGCCCGAGCAGGAATTTGTGTTGGAAGCTGGTGACATGCTGTACCTGCCCCCGCGCTATGCCCACGACGGCGTGGCGCTGGGCGAATGCATGACTTACTCGATTGGCTTTCGCGCACCCGGCGCGGGTGAACTGGCGCAGGAAATATTGCAACGTTTGGCTGAGCAAGCCTGCGACGAGGTGGGTGACGCGCTCTACCGCGACCCCAGCCAGGCCGCGCAAGCGCAGTGCGCTCAAATCCCCGCCGATTTAGCCCGCTTTGCGCAAGAGGCGCTGGAAAAAGCCTTGCACGACCCGCTTTCTACACAGCGCGCGCTGGGCGAATACCTGAGCGAGCCCAAGCCCCAAGTTTGGTTTCAAAGCGCCGATGACGAATTTGATCCTAACCAAGGCGTTTGCCTGGACCGGCGTACGCAGATGCTCTACGACAGCGCCCACATATTTATCAACGGCGAGAGTTTTCGGGCCTCGGGGCGGGATGCGACTCTCATGCGGCTTTTAGCCGACCAGCACCACCTGCGAGCTGCCGATGTCAAGCGTCTGAGCGTGGGCGCTCTGGACTTACTTGCGCAGTGGGTGAATGACGGATGGCTGCAGGCCGATCTGCGTGAGCCAAGTGAGTGAGCTAGAAACTGAACAATTCATAAGCAATTAGCACTTTTTCGGTGCTAACCCTTAAGTTTTGAGGGTTTACCCGATACGGGCGTGCACCGTCTTGTATACTTAGCGGCTCTGGCGAAAAGACGTCGAATGCTTTTTGTTGGGGTTTGGGTGGCCTGCCGCCCAGGCAATTTCCGGAAATTGTTTCGTTAACTCAACCTATCTTTCAATCATGAACAAAACTCTCATCTTGGCAGCTGTTATCGCTGCTGCTGCCTTGGCTGCTTGCGGTAAAAAAGAAGAAGCTGCTGCTCCTGCCGCTGCTCCTGCCGCTGCTGCTCCTGCACCTGCCGCTGACGCTTCTGCTGCACCAGCTGCTGCACCCGCTGCTCCAGAAGCATCGAAGTAATCACTTCACTGCTCGAAAAAAAACCACCGCATGGTGGTTTTTTTTCGTCTGCCATTTGCCCATCAAGGGGCATTCGCCTTTTATTTCAGGTCGTCGGCCAGCACTTTGATGATTTTTTGGGCGGTGTCCGACAGTTCGGCTGACCCCAGGTCATTAAGAACCGACACGGTGGTTTTGTCACCCACGCTGCGCACCGAGATCTGGTATTTGGCCGCAGCTGCGCCCTTGGCCGATCCGCTAAACAGCTTCTTGAAGAAGCCTTCGTCGGCGGCTTGCTCGCCGGAGCCTACGTAGCGCACGTAATACAGGCCCTTGTTGCGGTCGCGATCTTCGACGGTAAAGCCGGTTCGGTCCAAAGAAAGGCCGACACGGCGCCAGGCGCGGTCAAAGCCGTCGGACAGTTCGAGCACGGGCCGTCCGTCCGTTGTGGTCGCGCTGGCCGTCGGTTTGACCGCTGCAACAGCACCCACTTGCGTCGCCTGTTCGGTGCTCGCACCGAGCTTGAGCATCAGGCGACGCAAAAATTCGGCTTCGAGCTCCGGGTCGGCGGCGCGGGATTGCCAAACGGTTCTGGTCTTGTCTTCGGCTGCATATACCTCTTGCATCCCGCGGTGGGTGATGAAGATTTCGGTGCCGCCGTCAGCACGGCTTTCTAGGCGGGTGCGGTACTTGTCGCGCAGTGAGGTGGAATAAAGGCCGTCCAAGACCTTGCCCAGTGAGCGGCGGATAAAGTCTTGCGGAATGTTGGCCCGGTTTTCGTTCCACTCGGTTTCCATGATGCCCAGATTGCTTTGCTCTTGGCTGAGGGTGAAGCCGCTTTCCTGCCAAAAGTCTTTCAGGGGCGTCCACAAGGCCTCGGGCCTGCGCTTGACCACCAGCCAGCGCTGGTTGCCCTGGCGCTCGACCTGGATGTCGGCAATCGCGTTCAAGGCGACGGGATCTTTCCCGGCTTGGGCGGCCACGGCGGCCTTGGAACTAGCCGCTGACACGCCGCCGTTGACCACCGAGTAGCGGGTGTCTTTGGACAGTTGGGTCAGGTCGGGCGGTACCGCCAGCGAGGGCGCTTTGGCGCTGGATTTGTAGTCGACTTTTTCGCCATCGAGCACCGAACAGGCGCTCAGTACTACTGCGGCAGCCAGCACCGTCAACTTGAAAGAAGAATTCACAGAGTACCTTTGCATGGGGATTAAATTAAACCAGTGCTTTGCAGCAGCTGTTCGATGGCAGGTTGATTGGCCTCGGTCAGGGGCGTGAGCGGCAGGCGCAGCGCGTGGCCGCACAAGCCCATGCGCGCCACCGCCCATTTCACAGGAATGGGGTTGGATTCGACAAACAGGCCTTTGTGCAGGGGCAGCAGCTTGAACTGGATATCCATGGCGCGGCGCACATCGCCCGCAATGGCGGCCATGCAGAGTTCATGCATCAGCCGGGGCGCCACGTTGGCGGTGACGCTGACGTTGCCGTGGCCGCCGCAGAGCATCAGTGCCACAGCGGTCGGGTCGTCGCCCGAGTAAATCGAAAACCCCGCCGGGGCGTCTTTGATCAGCCACTGTGCGCGTTCAATATTGCCAGTGGCTTCCTTGATGCCGACGATGCCCGGCACATGGGCCAGGCGGATCACGGTGTCGTGGGCCATATCGGCCACCGAGCGGCCGGGCACGTTGTACAGCACCACAGGCAAATCGACCGATTCGGCAATCGCCTTGAAATGCTGGTACTGGCCTTCTTGGGTTGGTTTGTTGTAGTAGGGCACTACCTGCAATTGGCAGTCGGCTCCGACTTTTTTGGCAAAGTGGGCCAGTTCGATCGCTTCTTTGGTGGAGTTGGCGCCGCAGCCGGCCATCACGGGCACGCGGCCTGAGCACTGTTCGACCGACACGCGGATGATTTCGCAGTGTTCGTCCACGTTCACCGTGGGCGATTCGCCCGTGGTGCCGACCACGCCAATGCAGTCGGTGCCCTCGGCGATATGCCAGTCAATCAGGCGACGCAATGCCGGGTAGTCAACGGCGCCGTCTTCCAGCATGGGGGTCACCAGAGCGACGATGCTGCCCCGGATGGGCTTGAGTGTTTGGGTCATGGGGCGGCGGGGCTGGGTTAAATGGAAGATTTTACCTAGAGTGGGTAGCCCGGGTTGGGGGCGTCAAGCGCCCGTGCGCTCGCTTTGCGTACGGCGGCGATGCGTTGCACAAAGCGTGCGGGCGCGGTCAGGGTGCCGTTTTCATAGGCGACCACGTCCAAATCGGCGCAGACACGCAGCAGTTCGCCGCTCTGTAGCAAGAAGTCAGGCCGAATGGGGCGGCCCACGGTTTCGTTGCCCACGGCAAAGGTTTCGTAAATCAGCACGCCGCCGGGCGCCACGCTGCCCAGAATCTGGGGCCAAAGCGCTCGCCAAAGGTAATTGGTCACCACTACCAGCCCAAACTGGCGCGCTGCGGCGGAGTCTTCGGCCAAGGCCAACGCCAACGGCCAGGGTCCGGCTTCTATATCTGCTGTGATGAGTTCTGCGTCAGGCAGGCGCGCGCGCGCTGCTGCCGTGTCGCGGTCCACGCCGGTGACCGGATGGCCGCGCTGGGCAAACCAAGCCAG
>CAMDHS010000143.1 GCA_945898115.1 Comamonas sp. lk | reverse complement strand
TACCCCGCGCCTGCCGGTGCGTCGGACATTCCGGGGCTTGAAGTGGCTGGCGTCATCGTGTCTGGCGACGCCCAGGCCATGGCGGATGCAAAGCTCAAGGTGGGCGACCGCGTTTGCGCTTTGGTGACGGGCGGCGGCTATGCCGAACTTTGCGTGGCGCCTGCCGCGCAGTGTTTGCCCGTTCCCGAAGGTTTGACCGATCTGGAGGCCGCAGGCCTGCCAGAGACTTATTTCACCGTCTGGAGCAATGTGTTTGACCGGGGGCGCCTGCAAGCGGGTGAGACCCTGCTGGTGCAAGGCGGCTCCAGTGGTATTGGCGTGACCGCCATCCAAATGGCCAAAGCCATGGGCGCGACCGTGATCGTCACCGCAGGCAGTGACGACAAATGCGCCGCCTGCCTGGCGCTGGGCGCGGACCACGCCATCAACTACAAAACCCAGGATTTTGAGGCCGAGGCCCTGCGCCTGACCCAAGGCCGTGGCGTGGATGTGGTGTTGGACATGGTAGCCGGGGCCTATGTGGCCAAAGAAATCAACTGTCTGGCCGAAGACGGCCGCCTGGTCATCATCGCGGTGCAGGGTGGCGTGCAGGCCGAGGTCAACGCCGGCCTGGTGATGCGCAAGCGCCTGACCGTGACCGGTTCGACCCTGCGCGTGCGGCCCGTGGCTTTTAAGGCCGCGATTGCCCAGTCGCTCTTACGCCAAGTCTGGCCGCTGCTGGCCAATGGCCGCATGAAACCGGTGGTGCATGCGGTGTTTGCCGCAGCCCATGCCGCACAGGCGCACGCCGCCATGGAAGCCAGCGCCCACGTGGGCAAAATCGTTCTGGATTGGAGCAAACCATGAAAAAGCTGATTGCAGGCAACTGGAAAATGAACGGCTCGCTGGACGCCAACGCGGCCTTGGTTGCCGCGCTCTTGCAAGACCCGCAAGCCTGGGCCTGCGATGTGGCAGTTTGCGCGCCTGCGCCTTATCTGGCCCAACTGCAAACCTTGTTGAAGGGCAGTCGCCTGGACCTGGGCGCGCAAGACGTGTCGGTGCACGAGAGCGGCGCCTTTACCGGCGAAGTGTCGGCGGCCATGCTCAAGGAATTTGGCGTGCGTTACTGCATCGTCGGCCATTCAGAGCGCCGCCAGTACCACCAAGAAACCGACGCCACCGTGGCGCTCAAGGCACAGCGCGCGTTGGCCGCAGGGTTGACGCCCATCGTCTGCGTCGGCGAGACGCTGGCGCAGCGCGAGGCAGGGCAGACCGAAGAGGTCGTCAAGCGCCAACTCGCCGCCGTGGTGCACACCAACGGCCACTGCATCAGCGAAATCGTGCTTGCCTACGAGCCGGTATGGGCCATTGGCACGGGCAAGACCGCCAGCCCCGAGGAAGCGCAACACGTGCACCAAGTATTGCGCGCACAGTTGGAAGCCGCCAGCCAGCACGCCGAGCGCGTCCGCATTCTGTACGGCGGCAGCATGAACGCCGGCAACGCGCAAGCCTTGCTGGCGCAGCCAGATATTGACGGCGGCCTGATCGGCGGCGCGGCGCTGAATGCGGCGGCCTTTTTGTCCATTGTTGCGGCGGCCCATTAAGGCGCGCCGCAGGGTTTTGAATTTAGGAGTGAACAGATGAGCTACGTGGTTACGATTATTTTGACGGTCCAGATGATTTCGGCGATTGCCATGATTGGCCTGATCTTGGTGCAACACGGCAAGGGCGCCGACATGGGCGCGGCCTTTGGCAGCGGCGGCTCGGGCAGCCTGTTTGGCGCCAGCGGCAGTGCCAATTTCTTGTCGCGCACTACCGCCGTGCTGGCCACGGTGTTTTTCGTCTGCACCTTGGCGCTGGCCTATTTTGGCAACTTGCGCCCCAGCACCTCGGGCAGCGTGCTTGAAGGCGCGGCGGCGGTTGCGCCAGCCGCCAGCGCTCCAGCCGCACCGGCATCGGGCGCGGCGCAAATCCCGGCGAACTGATTCGCAAGTTGCCTATTTCGGTCATCGTGGCCGGATAAACTGCCAGCTTGACAATGCGGAGTCGGGTTAGCCGCTTCGACTGTCGATTCAACTTCTGGGGCGAATAAAGCAATGGCAAAAGGCATGATTTTGGCGGCGGGGCAGGGCACCCGCGTGCGGCCGCTCACGCGCGATCTTCCCAAACCGATGGTGCCCATTTTGGGCAAGCCGGTGATGGAGTACCTGATCGAACACCTAGCCCGCCACGGCATTACCGAAATCATGGTCAATGTCGCCTACCACCACCAGAAAATCGAAGAATACTTTGGCGACGGCAGCCGCTGGGGTGTGGAGATTGGCTATTCCTACGAGGGTGTGCGCGACCACGGCGACGTAGTGCCCAAGCCCATGGGATCGGCTGGCGGTATGCGCCGCATCCAAGACTTCAGCGGTTTTTTTGACCAAACCACCTTGGTGCTCTGCGGCGACGCGCTGATTGACCTCGATATCACCGCCGCCATTGCAGAGCACCATGCCAAAGGCGCAGTCGCAAGTCTGGTTGCGATGGACGTGCCCTTGGCCGACGTCAGCGCTTATGGCGTGGTGTTGGCCGCACCTGACGGGCGCATTGAGTCTTTCCAAGAAAAACCATCGCCCCAAGAAGCCAAGTCCACCCTGGCCAGTACCGGCGTCTATATTTTTGAGCCCCAAGTGCTGGACCTGGTACCGCCCGGTCGGGTTTACGACATTGGCGCTGAGCTTTTTCCGCAGTTGGTTGCGCAAAAGCTGCCCTTCTTTGTGCAAAACCGCCCCTTCCACTGGATCGACATTGGCCGCGTGAGCGACTACTGGTCGGTGCTGCAGCGCGTGCTCAAGGGCGAAGTGGCGGAGATGAAGATGCCGGGCAAACAAGTGCGCCCTGGCGTGTGGGTGGGGCTGAACACCGCGATCGACTGGGATCGCGTCAAGATCGAGGGCCCGGTCTATATCGGTTCAAGCTGCCGCGTGGAGGCGGGCGCCACCATCACCGGCCCGGCTTGGATTGGCAACGGCAGCGTCATCCGCTCGGGCGCGCGCATCACGCGCAGTGTTTTGTTCGACTACACCCGCATTGCCGCCGACATGCATTTCAACGAGATGATCGTCTCGCGCCACTACTGCGTGGACCGCCACGGCGACACTATGTACCGGGGCGACGACAACACCCAACTGCGCTGGGGCGACGCACGGGCCTGATCATGTGAGAAAAGTGGGGTGTTGGTCGGGGTGAAAGGATTCGAACCTCCGGTCTCCACGTCACGAACGTAGCGCTTTACCTGATTAAGCTAAACCTGCGCGACATTTTTCGAGAGTGAAAAGTTGAGCACAAAAATGTCCGATATCTTATTTTCAGCGCACGTCAAGTAAACGGGTTTTCTGTCTTTTCGGGCTGATACGAAGCGTCAAAAAAATTGACGATCAACTTGAATATAGGCGAGTCGGCTTGCGCCTCAAGCAGCAATGCTCGCTTGGCGAAACAATGGCGCAAGTGCTGGATTGCTTTTGAGCTTGATTCCTGCGTCCCACAGGTCCACGGCCTGCTGCATACTGAGCCAGCTCTCAGGCGTTCCACCCACAGCGCTGGAAATTCGGATGGCCATTTCAGCGGTAACGGCTTTCTCTTCATGCAGCAATTGAGAAACCGTTTGTCGGCTGACCATGAGCCGATGAGCCAGCTCAGCTTGGGTCCAACCCAGTTCGGGCAAGACATCTTCTCGCAACACTGCGCCAGGATGCGTCGGCTTGCGATTGGGGTTTCGTAGAGACTTCATTAGTGGTAGTCCTCCAAATTAACATTCACGGCATCTTGGCCATCAAACTCAAAGGTGATTCGCCAGTTCCCGGAAACTGAAACCGCGAATTCGCCTTTCCTATCACCCTTGAGCGCATGGAATTTGAAGCCAGGTAAGTCCATGTCCTTGGCTTCGAGAGCGGCATCCAATCGGTCCAGCATCCGCTCAATGCGGGCTCCATGCTGCGCAGGCACGCCCTTGTAACTGCCTTTGGTAAAAAACAAATCCAATCCCTTGTGCTTGAAAGTTGAGATCATTGACGCCAAGTGTAAACATATAGTTTACTTTGTCAACCACTACTTGCACAAACGGATCTCAGCTGGGCATAAGGGCATGTTTAGTGGGTTTTCACTCCCAGTCGCCACCCAACCGTTACATCCAGCGCCATAGAACCAACCCACAGATGGTGTGGGTAGAAATGATTGGTGCTAGGACTTGCGCAAGTGCTGGGCCTTAAAAGGCGGAACCTTGGAAGAAAAAAACCACTGAAATAAAGAGTTCAATGGGCTCATCGTGGGCATGTCCTGGTCGGGGTGAAAGGATTCGAACCTTCGATCTCTACGTCCCGAACGTAGCGCTTTACCTGACTAAGCTACACCCCGCAGTGGCTTGTGCGCGACCAGTATCCGGGCACGCGAAGGCGCCGATTCTAGCAAGTGCCTGGCTCGCGGTAGGCCACCCTGGGGCCAATTCAAGCAGCCTTTTTAAGCTCAGCAATCTTGATTCCCAAAGACCCCTGCAATTCCTTTTGAACGTAGTCGGAGATCAACTTCTTGTTTTGCCTTAATGAGTCGATTTCTGATTTCGTCAGCCGTACGGAATCCAACGAGGTACTGCGCTTCGTTTGCGGTGAGGGCGTCAACGTGGATGCCGAAGATTTCGATGATTTCATTTGCGTACCTCTGCTTCAAAGTTTTCAGTGTTTTGGAATCGGGTCTCAGCGCTTTATTGCGACCCGCGTTGACGATGACCGCTACGTCTTGGACGATTCCGCCATTGCGCTGAATGTAATGCGACAGTTCAGCAAGAGTTCCGCCCAAGCTTATTACGTCATCGACCAGCACATACCGACCGCCAATTTGTACGACGCCCTCAAATTCTGGACGGAGTGCTAAGCGTTCCATTGGGTCTGCCCCGGTATGGTACACCTTGGTTACTTGGACGATGTCTTTGTCAGCGGACGCACCGCACAAGGCAGCAAAGACTTCTGACAACACTTGAGGAATCGCGTTATCGCCGCTAGCCTCTCTCGCAAATGGAGCCACAAAAATACTGTCAGGCCCAAAGCGATTTTTGCTCCGATGTATCTCAGCTAAAGCAATGTCGGCAATAAGCGCCAAGGCAGACTTTGAATCACCTGCCTTGGCAGCAACGTAGGCAGGATGGGCCTTTAGTTTGGAGTCGCCGTCGAACAGAGAAAATACATCGACGCCTTCTGGAATTGGTAATCTCCGCGTTTCGATGGTCACTTGGCTGGCAGTCTGGTTCTCATTCATAGCCCAATTTTGCTGCCAATTTTGTGGGAAGTCTATCGGAGTCAGCGGCAAAACGGACATCATTATTTTGCCGTCAAGCATGCGCTTACTACTGAGTCGCTTGTAGATTCAGTGGTGTCCAAGTGGTTGCAGCTGAACTTCCCAAGTCAAGCAAGTCCTTCCTTGGGCCCTTTCTTTGGCTCTCTGACCTGTGTGCCGAATTGCATCTCTGGTTCAGCTTGGCAGTTTGGGTCATGTGTGACGGTGGGTCTGCAGATATTTGCCCCCTGACTCGCAAGTGTCGGTTTGACCCGACAGTTCAAGATCGGGGCCTGACGCGCATTGACCCGAAAAAAAACGAGACACTGCGCGCCACCAAGCCGGTAGAACCCAGCGGGGGCTACCTATATCCACTAGAACCGCCTTGCCCGCCGTCAAAGATCACGCCGGGTTCGTATCGCCTGTGGCGCTGGCACACGAAGGCAGTTTGAGCAGCATAAAGCGGCGCTTGGAGGCGGGATTCCGGTCAAGCCAACCTGTCTGCCGCCATTGTTGCCGTCATCTTGCTGTAGTGCTGCTCCAGCATGCCAATGGAAGTGCCCATTTGCTTGGCCAAGGTGTGCATGTCCATCTGTCCGTCCATCAGGCTCATAGTGGCATAGCTGTGACGAAGGCTGTAAAGACTGCGGTTGCGACCCGTAATGGGATCCACTCGCATGCCTGCATCCGCAAGCAGCAACTCAAAAGAGGTGTGCAGGCTGCTGGGTCTAACCCCAGCACTTGTGGCAAATACCCAAGCTTCACTCTTGGCGGCGATGGCATGGTCCAAATTCTCACCTAAACCCTGCCGCAAGGCCAGTCGCTCGAACACTGCAATGGCCCAGTGTTTGGCAATGAGCCAGCGCCCACCCGTTTTGCCCGAAACCCAGATGCGCAGGTAACGCAGATTGGTCTTGCTGTCCACATGCCACTCCAAGTGTCGCCACTGCATGGCCATGCTTTCCCGACCTGAGCGGCAACCCGTGCCTAGTAGTGCTTCCACGTAGTCACGCAACAGGAGGCGCATTTCTGTATGGTTTTTGCGTTCACCTGCCCTGCTCCAATCGGGTAGAAATGCCATGAGTTTTACCAACTCCTCACGGCTAAAGCCAGGACGTGCAGAACCTTTCTTGCCCTTGCGGTTCAATCTGGGAATGGCCACCTTGTCGCTGAGCCAGCCTTGTTCGATGGCGAAGTCAAGTACCCGGCTGAATGCGCTGGCGTGATTGGCCAAGGTGCTGCTTATGGGCACACGCCCCATTTTTTCATTTCGCCATTGTTCGTAGTAGCGGACTTTGTCATTGGTGATACTGGCCAGCATGAACTTGCCAAAGTACGGGATCAGGTAGTTGTTCGTGGCCCGGATGTAGTCGCGGTTGGTCTCACGGCGGATGCCTTGCTCTATTTCACGCTCTAGGGTTTTGATGCACTCTCGGGCGATCACATCAAAGCGTTTGCTCTGTTGTGGCAAGCCCTCCTCTTCGCGGAATCTGGCTCGGTCATAGATTTCACCGGCCTTACGCTTGGCCCAATCTAATTGACGTTGACGCGTTGTGACGCAGTGCCAACGGCGATCAAATAATTTGTAGCGGACCTGCCAAACTGCGCTGTTGGGTCGCAGGTACAAGACAACTTCCCCGTCACGCAGGTGGTAAGTGGTTTCCCGTCTGGCGGAAATGCGCAGAGCGGCCAGTGTGGGGGTGATAGATGCAGGGGATAGCTCATTCCTGCCGTTTACCAGTGCCAACTGTGAAAAATTGATCTGCTTCAAGCCGTTGGGTCCAAAAGCACAGCTTAATTTCAACGTTCGAAAAGAGCGACCAAAAACTAAGCCGCAAGGATCGCTACTGGTGGTGTGCACCCTACATCTACCGTGACTTGACCCTTCAAACACAATGCTCGGCAGGTTCTGCAAGTTCGGGCAAGTGGATGCAAACGCTAGAACCGGATACCACAGCCTGAAACGCTATCGAACTGTGCCATAATTTCGGTCTTCGCTAGTACCTGCCCGGGTGGTGAAATTGGTAGACGCAGGGGACTCAAAATGTATCCTAAATGCGACAAACCTACTAAACATGGGGCTTGCAGCAGGCCTCAAAAACAGTGTCCTACATGCTGTTAAAACCAACCAAAAATAATTACCTTGGAACTCTTATAAGCCTTTACGGATGGGGCTCGGGAGAGATTTAGGTTAATTTTCTGTAGAGCGACTGTGCGATGAAAATCGGATCAAAATTCTCACGCGGTTTTAGATTCACATTGTCGCAATTAGATAAGTCATTTTTTGACCAAGTGAGCCACTATTTCTATTTGATTTAATTATTAATTATGGGTAAGGTTACATATTTAATTTTTACTATGGAGGTCCATTGAGAAAAACCCGACAGTTGCGCGTTAGGGGTCGATGATGAAGTGTCGGGT
>CAMDHS010000142.1 GCA_945898115.1 Comamonas sp. lk | reverse complement strand
TCTGCGCTCCAGGGCAGCTGCGCGCTGCTGCTCAGGCCCGCCCAGTCCCAGTCGGCGGCGAATTGCGCGATCAGCGCTTCGCTCCAGGGCAGGCCGGGGTTCCAGCTCAGGCCGTCCCAGTCCCAGTGGTTTTTATAGCGCTCGATCAGCGCGCCAGACCAGGGCAGGGCCGGGTTGGCGCTCAAGGCGTCCCAGTCCCAGGCGTCGGCGGGCGTGTCGGCCAGCAGGGCGTCGGTCCAGGGCACCGCAGTGTTTTTGCTCAGGCCGGCGTGGCTCCAGCGGCTGCCCCAGGTTTGCAGCAAAGCGTCATTCAGCGGCAGATGGGGGTTGGCGCTCAGGGCCGGCCAGTCCCAGTGCGCTTCGTAGCGTTCAATCAGGTCGCCAGACCAGGGCAGGTGGGCGGCGCTGCTCAGGGCTTTCCAGTCCCAGTGCGCCAGGTGGGCGTCGAGCAGGCCGTCACTGTAGCGCAGGCTGGCGTTGCCGCTGAGCCAGGGCCAGTTCCAGTGCGTGGCAAAGGCGGCAACCAGGGCTGCGTCTAGGGGCAAGGACACATTGGCGCTTAGGCCGGTCCAGTCCCAGCGCTCGGTGTAGGCGCGCAGAATCGCCGCCGTCCAGGGCACGCCGGTGTTCCAGCTCAGGCCGGTCCAGTCCCAGCGGTGGGCGTTGCTGTGGATAAAGGCGACCGTCCAAGGCAGGTCGGCATTGCTGCTGAGCACCGCCCAGTCCCAGCGGTAGGCGTTGGCGTCTAACAGCTCGGCGCTCCAGGGCAGGGCGGGGTTGGCGCTCAGGGCGCGCCAGTTCCAGCGCGCGGCGTGCTGTTCGATGAGGGCGTCGCTCCAGGGCAGGCTGGGGTTTTTGCTTAAAGCGTCCCAGTCCCAGGCGTCGGTGTGCTGCTCTAGGAGTGCAGGCGTCCAGGCCAGCGCGCGGCTGGCGCTCAGGCGCTTCCAGTCCCACGGGGGAGCAAAGCCCGCAAGCTCCGCGCCTGAGAGCGGGTAATGGGTTTGCAGGCAGCCCAGGAAAAGCGCCGGGTGCGCGCGAAAAACCGCCAGCGTGTGCGCCTCTTGGATCAGCGCCAGCGCCCCAGAGGCCGCGTCCAGGCGCTGCTGTGTGGCTAGCGTGAGCGCGTGCGAGGCCGGGGCCTGAATGATGAGTTGGTTCATGGCGCGGCGGCGGCGTGGGCGCTGGCTTGCGCACCCGTATCGCTTGGGGTGGCGGTCGGTACGGCGGTAGGTATGGCGGTAGGTGCGTCGGCTGGTGCGGCGGTCGGGGCTGTGGCAAGGGCGCCTTCAGGGCCTGGCTGCGCTGGGGGCGCACTGCTGGCGCCCAGCGCCTGCGCATAACGCTGCATTTCGGCGTGCAGGTAGCTGGCTTGCTGGCTGAACCACAGGGTCCAGTTGCTTTGGGTGCTCAGGGTTTGCCAGGTGGCGCTGCGCAAAATGCCGGCGCGGTCGCGCTGGTGCTGGGCCAGGCGATCTTTGAGTGCCGCCGCTTGCTGGGCCGGGCTGCGCAAACCCGCACCGCGCAACGTGCCCGTGCCTGTGCCTGTGCTGGCGCCGGGCACTACCTGCGGGCCCAGTAGCACCTGCTGCTCCAGGGCCAGGAGCGCGGCAAAGTCGTTGTGCTCGTAGCTGGCTTGCAGGCGCTGGAACAAGGCTTGGGCCTCGGTTTTGTCGTCTTCTTCCACCCGGTCCGGGTGCAGGCGCATGGCGAGCTTGCGGTAGAGCTGCTTCATTTGCGCCTGGGCTGCAGCGTCCAGGGCCGGGGCGGCGGCGGGTTTGGCGTCCTGGTCTTGGGTGTAGCGATCAAATTGTGCTTGCGCATCGTCCGCCTGGGCGCGCGCCTCGTCGCTGCCGGTTTGCGCATGCAGCGCTTGCAGGTGCTGGCGTTTGGCGTCCAGGCAATCGCGCAGCAAAGGGCCGATGGCCGCGTCCTGCGCCTGGTCAAAGGCGTTGATGGTGCGGTGCATGTCGGCCAGATCGGCCTGCAAGGCCAGCGCGTGGGCTTGCAGCAAGGCGGTTTGCCAGGGTGGTGCCCATTGCTGGGGGTCGTCAAAGGTGGCCAAGGCGGTGGCGGGCGCGGCGGCAGCCGGTGCCACGGGCAAGCCGCCGGGCGCTGCGTCTTGCGCGCCGGCGTGTTCCACGGCGAGCTGGCTCAGGCCGCGCGCGCAGTCGTCGGCCAGGGCGGCGTTGGTTTGCAGCAGCACCCCGGCGGATTGCGCATCGGGCAGCACTTGCAGGCGTGCCAGGTCGCCGCTGAGCACGGTGGCACCGTCCACCACGCAAACCGAGGTGTGCAGGCGTGGCGCCCCTGCGCGCAGCCGGTGCAGCGTGGCGCCCAAGGCGCCGAGTCGTTCCCAGGCAATGCCCGGCGCCTGGTCTTGGGGCTCGCCCGACACCACCAGCGTGAGCGCAATGCCTTTGCGGCAACAGCCCAGCAGCAGCTCAAACAAGGGCCGGCCGCAGGGCCCGGCCAGAGCGCACAGCACCTGCTGGCGTGCGCTGCCAAGCTGCTGCGCCACCAGGGCGTGGGCGTCAGCAAAGTGCAGCGAATCAGAAACGTCGGTCATTGCGGGGGGCGGGTGAGTGCGGCAAGGGCTAGGGAGGGCGGGGCGCAGGCCGTTCAAGCGCTGGGGCTTGCGGCGCCGGTCTGCGCGCAGAGCCCCTAGTCAAAGTCCTTGAACTGGTTTTTCTGGCAGGCGCGCGCCATGTCCTGGGCCTGGGCGATTTGGGCCGGTGCCATCTGCTGGGTGACAAAGTCGCGCCCGCTGGCCGCAGCCACGTGGCCGCCCACGGCGCCCAGGTTGAACCACATGTGGGCGCGCACAAAGTCTTGCAGCACGCCTGCGCCATTGGCATACAGCCATCCCAGGGCGGCTTGGCCGTCGGCGTGGCCCTGCGCCGCAGCCAGGCGGTAGCAGGCCAGGGCCTGGGCGTAATTGGGGGGCGTGCTGGCCTGGTGCAGGGCGCCTAGGTCGAACTGCGCTTGCGCGTCTCCCTGGTCGGCGGCCAGTTGCAGCCACTGCATGGCGACTTCGGCGCTGGCAATCGTGCCCTGGCCGTTGGCAATCATCACGCCCAGGTTGTACTGCGCCAGCGCGTCGCCCTGGTCGGCGGCCAACTGGTACCACGCCAGGGCCACGGCTTCGTCTTGTTCGATGTCCTGGCCGGTGGCGTACATCAGGCCCAGGTTGTACTGGGCCGCAGCGTCGCCTTGGTTGGCGGCGGCCAAATACCAGTGCAGGGCTTTTTCGGGGTCTTTGGCCGTGCCCTGGCCTAGGCTGTACATGACGCCCAGGTTGTACTGGGCAGCGGCGTCACCGGCGTTGGCCGCGCGGCTATACCACTGCACGGCACGCACCGGGTCCAGCGGGCCGTCCTGGCCGCTGGAGAACATAAAGCCCAGGTTGAACTGCGCGTGCACATGGCCTTGTTCGGCGGCCAGCGTGTACCAATGCTGGGCCTGGGCTGGGTCGCGCGGCACGCCGTGGCCGTTGGCGTGCATCACGCCCAGGCCGTATTGCGCCGCCGGGTCGCCGCTGGCCGCACCGGTCTGGTAGCAAGCCAGCGCCTGGCTGAAGTCTTGGGCCACGCCCTGGCCGTTGGCGTACATCACACCCAGATTGCGTTGCGCGGTGGTGTCGCCCTGCGCGGCGGCAGCGCCGTACCAGTGCAAGGCCTGGGCAAAGTCCACTGCGCCGCCCTGGCCGTTGGCGTAAAGTGCCGCCAGGTTGGACTGGGCGTAAGGCAGACCCTGGGTGGCGGCGGCGCCATACCATTTGCGCGCCTGCACAAAGTCTTGTTCTACGCCCTGGCCGTGGGCGTACATCACCGCCAGATTGGACTGCGCCTGCGCCGCGCCACGTTCGGCTGCCTGCAAGTAACACTGCAAGGCCTGGGCGAAATCCTGCGGCACGCCCTGGCCGTTGGCATACATCAGGCCCAGGTTGTTGAGCGCTGCGAGTTGGAGATCGGGGGCGTTGTCGGTCACGGGCTCGGGTCTGGATTCGGCGTGGAATGGCTACGGCGCACAGACGCCACGGCGGCGAAAACGCCTTGCGACATTATGCCGTTTGCACTGGTGTAGAAGCGTGATTTATGTGAAGAATACAAATTGCATGTTTTTAGTGTTTTTTACAAAAAAATTTGAAAACATCTGTGTACTGTCCGAAAAACGACACTTTTTGTGACCATAATGACCGCGGTGAATGGCTCATCCGCGCGTAGCGCAACGAGGCCATGTATTTCAGCCCTGCGGTTTTCCCACAGGCACCCCTTTTTTGTACCGAACAACACCTTGTCCACGTCCAAAGTCCCGCTGCGGTTTATCGGTGAAAGCGACTCCATCCGGGCGATCCGCGATTTGCTGCCCGTGGTGGCAGCGTCGAGCTCGACCGTCTTGATCACGGGCGAGAGCGGCACGGGCAAGGAGATTGTGGCGCGCTCCCTGCACGATTTGTCGCACCGCGCGGGCGCCAACTTTGTACCCATCAACTGCGCTGCCATCCCCAAGGACCTCATTGAGAGCGAGCTCTTTGGCCACCGCAAGGGCGCTTTTACTGGCGCTGTGACCGACCGGGTCGGGCGCTTTGAGCTGGCGCAAAACGGCTCGATTTTTCTCGACGAAATTGGCGACTTGCCGCTGGAGCTGCAAGTCAAGCTGCTGCGCGTGTTGCAAGAGCGCGTGGTGGACCCGGTGGGCAGCACCAAACCGGTGGCCGTCGATGTGCGGGTGATTGCCGCCACCCACCGCGACCTCGAGGCCGAGATTGCCGCCGGGCGCTTTCGTGAAGACTTGTACTACCGCCTCAATGTGCTACCCCTGAACACGCCGCCACTGCGCGAGCGCGCCTCGGATGTACCGCTGTTGCTGAGCTTTTTTGCCAAGCAGCATGCCGCCTCGGGCGAAAAGCCGATCACCTTTGCGCCGGACTTTGCCTACGCCTTGCAGTCCTACACCTGGCCGGGTAATGTGCGCGAACTCTCCAACCTGATTGACCGCTTCAGCACCCTGTTTTCGGGCCAGTGCTTGCAGCTCAAGACGTTTTCTTCCTCGCTCTTGCCCAAGGGCCTGGCGGCGTTCAAGGTCCAAGCCGAGGCTGGAGAGTTGCCGATCATGGACCCTTCCATGCAAGGCACGGTCGGGGCGTGGGTGGATTCGCCGGGCACCGGCGGCATGTTTGACGATGCGTCAGACGACGATTCGGGAGAAGGCCCGCCCAATGCGGTCGAGCAGATGACCTTTATGTCGCAAGGTCTGCCGGTCTTGCCCCCAGAGGGCTTGTCGCTCAAGCACCGCCTGGCCGAAATCGAACGCGATTTGATCTCTCAGGCCCTGAGCCGAACCAACGGCAATGTGTCGCAAACCGCGCGCATTTTGAACGTCCAGCGCACCACGCTGATCGAAAAAATCCAGAAATTCGGCTTGCGCGAGGGCTAAGCCTGGCTGCAAAAAAGGCCTGTGGGCCCTGCGCATTGCACAGCACCCAAACGCCCCAGGCCGCTCATGGTTGGGGCCTCTCCCTGATATCTACAGCGTGCCGGCCTGGCTGGATCAGGGGCTTTCCTTGCCCTGGGGCTGGGTGCGCGGGTATTGCACCAGCGTTTCCTTGGGCTTCGGTGGAGGGGCTGGCGGGGGCGGTGGCGCCAAGACAACGGGTTTGGCTGCCACCTCGGCTGCTTTTTGCTGGCGCAGGGCGGCTTCAATCTCGCGGCGCACGGCCGCTGGGTCGGGGCGGGGTGCGGCAGGAACCGCGCGCACTTGGGAGGACAAGGCGTTCAATGCGGTGGACTGGCTTTGGATCTTGGCATCGAGCGCCTGGATCAATTTGCTTAGATCTTGTGCTTTGGGGTCTGCGGGTTTGGACGCGGCTTGGGCTGCGGCCTGCGCGGTTGCCGCTACGACTTCATCGAGCCGGGCGTCGAGCTTGGCCTGTCCGCCTACGATGGTGTCTTGGCGCGAGCTGATGTCGCGCAGGGCCTCGCCTGCGCCGGTGATCAGTTCCATAGTTTCATTCATGGTCACAATGCGTTTGCCCACGGCCAATAGCATTTCGTCAGCCTGGGTGATGCGGGATTGCAGCCGGTAAGACATGATGCCAAACAAGGCCATTGAGGTCAGCATCAAAGCGCCAAAGGTAGCCAGCACCACGATGCCGTTGAGCCGTTGCTTGTTGTGCGACTCCACCAACGCAGCCGAGGCGGTGTGCATTTCGCCGGTCACGTGCTGCATGTTGGTGGTCACACTGTGCATGTCGGTCGCGGCTTTGGCCGCCATGCCCGCAGCCCGGTTGGCCAGTTCGGCTGAATCGAGCATGGCCGAGCGCATGGCGATCATGTCGGCGTCGTCGCCTTCGGTTTCGCCGTGCTCCTCATGGTGCTGGCCGTGTTGGTCGTATTCGCCTGTGTGCGCATCGGCGGCGCTGATGTAGCCCTCGGACGCGGGGCCGTCCACCGGGTGGTCAAACTGGGCGTCAATCGGGTTGTCAGTGTCCGGGGCAGCAACAGTGCCGCCCTGAGCCGTTGCGCCGCCCGAGATGGCGTCAATGGCTTGGGCCTCTTCAGCAGAGAGTTGGGATTTGGTGTCGGTCATGGCAGGTACCCGGTTGGCAGTGGTGTGGGGTTAGGTGGCTTTTTGCAGCATCGAATGCAGGGATTCAAGTTGCTCGCGCACCGCGTCGTTTTCGACCTTGAGTTGAATCAGGCGGGCCGGAAAGTTCATCTCGGACATCTCGGTGTCATACACCCGCATATCTCGTGCTT
Source organism: Comamonas sp. lk (assembly GCA_945898115.1). Classification (GTDB taxonomy): domain Bacteria; phylum Pseudomonadota; class Gammaproteobacteria; order Burkholderiales; family Burkholderiaceae_C; genus Allorhodoferax. The sequence continues at coordinate 957 of CAMDHS010000142.1, read as the reverse complement.
GGGCGCCGGCCCCGGGCGCGGATTTATTTCTCCCCGGTGCACCGGAGGCGGGATTCAAGGCCTTGGACGCACGTTCAATGTTGTCGCTGCGCGGGACCTTGACCAGGTTGTCGGCCGCAGCGCTGCTGGCCTGCAGGTGAATATGGTGCGCCTCGACCGTGATTTCCTGGTCGTGTGCAAAGTGGTCTTGCTCGGTGCGGCGCACTTCGGTGCCGGCCTTGCCAGATTTGCTTTTGGCCACATGGCTGCCCTCGGGCATTTCGACCGAGTGCGGTATGCCGCTGGGAATGAATTGGGGTTCGCTCATGGTTAGGGTGCGCGGTTGGACTCGGGCGCGAAACGGTCTTTCATCGAGCGGGCCGAGCGGATTTGTGGGTCTTTGGGGATGCCGCTGCCTGCGGCAAAGCTGTTGGCCTCGGCCATCGACGCAAAGGGGCCGGACACCACGGTAAATTGCACGGATGCTTGACCGTTGATGTAGGTGGCTACGATGCGCGCCCGGCGCAGGTTGGGATGGGCTTGCAGCCACAGCGCGGCTTCGCCGTAGTTCGGCAAGATGGTGTGCTGAACCAAGAAAGTGCCCGGCGGCATTTGCTTTACCCAGGACTGGCCCACCTGCGCTTGCGCGGGGGTGATTATTTCTTCGACCTCGGTAGTGGGCGTCGCCACGGCCGTGGGCTCTGCTACTTTGGCGGGTGCAGCGACGGGGGCTGCGCCAGCGCCCAGCGCGTTGGTCGCGGTAGGCGGTGGCGTCACCGTTGGTGCACTTGCGCTAGCCGCAGGCGCGGGCCCACTGGGCTCTGGCAGAGTTGCAACTGCCGGGCTGGGCGCGCTGGCCACAGGCAGCGGCTCGGGCGCCTTGCGTGCGCCAATCCCCAACAGTGCCGCCGTTTGCTGGCTGCCGTAGAGCATTAGCACACCCACCGCACAGGCGATCAGCAAGGCGGTGATGCTAGC
>CAMDHS010000141.1 GCA_945898115.1 Comamonas sp. lk | reverse complement strand
TCGGCGCGCTTGGCCGCCTGCTCAGCGCGCAGGCCTTTGTAGTCGACCGCGTCGAGCACTTTGTCGAGCGCGGTCTGGTAGTCGCCCGAATCGTAGTCAAAGCCCAACGCGGAGTGGTAGGGGAACTGTTCGCGCTTGATGAAGTTTTTGGCGCGGATTTCGGCCTTGTCCATGCCCAGTTTTTGGGCCAGCACATCGACCATGCGCTCGACCAGGTAGACCGCCTCAGTTACGCGGAAGGAGCAGCGATACGCCACGCCGCCCGGCGCCTTGTTGGTGTACACCCCATCGACCTTGCAATACGCGTTGGCGATGTCGTAGCTGCCGGTGCAGATATGGAACATGCCAGCCGGGACTTTGGTTGGGTCGGCACAGGCGTCAAAGGCGCCGTGGTCGGCAATCACATTGGTGCGGAGTGCCAAGATCTTGCCGTCAGCGGTGGCAGCCAGTTCGCCGGTCATGTGGTAGTCGCGGGCAAAGCCGGTGGACGACAAATTCTCGATGCGGTCTTCCACCCACTTGACCGGGCGGCCCAGCACGATGGAGGCCACGATGGCGCAGACATAGCCGGGGTAAATCGGCACTTTGTTGCCAAAGCCGCCGCCGATGTCGGGGGAAATGATGCGCACCTTGGACTCGGGAATGCCCGAGAGCATGGACACCACGGTGCGCACAATGTGCGGCGCCTGGCTGGTGAGGTAGGTGGTGAGCTCGCCACGAATCGGGTCGAACGAGGCCACCGCGCCGCAGGTCTCCAGTGGGCAGGGGTGCACGCGCGGGTAATGCATATCTTGCGATACCGTCACAGCTGCATCGGCAAATACCGCGTCGGTGGCGGCTTTGTCGCCGGCTTCCCAGGTAAAGATGTGGTTGTGGTGGTAGCGCTTGCCGTGTGCGCCTTCGGTTTTGCCAGCCAGGTCTTCACGCAGCACCGGCGCGCCGGGCTTGAGGGCTTCAAAGGGGTCAACCACGGCTTCGAGTTCTTCGTACTCGACTTCGACTGCTTCGACGCCGTCAGCGGCGCTGTAGCGGTCTTCGGCAATTACCACGGCCACTTCCTGCATTTGGAAGTGAACTTTTTCGTCGGCCAGCACGGCCTGTACATCACCGGCCAGCGTGGGCATCCAGTGCAGCTTGAGCGGCTTGAGGTCATCAGCGGTCAAGACGGCGATGACGCCAGGAATCTTGAGCGCGGCTTCTTTGTTGATGCGCTTGATGCGCGCATGTGCCACCGAGGCGCGCACGATGTCCATGTGCACCATGCCGGGCAGTTTGATGTCGTCAACGTAATTGCCCTTGCCTTGGATAAAGCGGGCGTCTTCCTTGCGTAGGCGGGAGTCGCCCATGCCCATCAGGGCTTTTTCGCGGTCACTCAGGGGTGCGTTCATAAAGTTCTCCTGTGGGTTGCGCGCTTAGGCGGCAACGGCTTGTTGTTGGAGGGCGGCTGCTGCGTGCAACACGGCTTTGACGATGTTTTGGTAACCGGTGCAGCGGCACAAGTTGCCGGACATGCCGACCCGCACTTCCGCTTCGGTCGGGTTGGGGTTGTCTTGCAAGAGGCGGTAGGCGCGCATGAGCATGCCGGGTGTGCAAAAGCCGCATTGCAGGCCGTGCTCTTTGTAAAAGCCGTCTTGCAGCGCGTGCAACACGCCGCCGCTGGCCAGGCCTTCGACGGTTTTTACTTCGCTGCCCTCGCACTGCACCGTGAGGTGGGTGCAGGATTTCACCGACTGGCCATCAATGTCCACGGTGCAGGCACCGCAGTGGCTGGTCTCGCAGCCGATGTGCGCGCCGGTGAGGTTCATTTTTTCACGCAGGAAGTGGACAAGAAGGGTGCGCGGCTCGACGGCCTCTTCAACGGTCTTGCCGTTGATCTGCATAGAAACGATTTTTTTGCTCATGGTGGGTTCTTCCGGTTTTGGGGCTTTATGCGCAGCGGGCGGCAGCGGCGCGGATGGCACGGCGGGTCATTTCGCCAGCCATGGCGGTTTTGTATTCAACGTCGCCGCGCAGGTCTTCTGCGGGGTCGCAAATGGCGCGCACCGCGTGGACGGCGGCGTCAATGCTGGCGTCGGTCAGGGGTTTGCCCACCAGCGCGGCTTCGGCGTCGCTGGCGCGCAGCGCGGTAGACGCCACATTGGTCAGGCCAATGCTGGCGTGGCTGACCACACCGCCGGACATGCGCAGCACCACAGCGGCGCCAGCGGTCGCCCAGTCGCCGGTTTTGCGCTTGAGCTTGAGGTAGGCGGACCCGGTGCCCGCAGCAAAGGGCGCGATCAGGATGGCCGTCAGGATCTCGTCTTCGGCCAGCGCCGTCATATACGTGCCGTGGAAAAAGTCCACCGCCTTGACCTGGCGCTCGCCCTGGGGGCCTTGCAGCACAAAGGTTGCGTCCAGGGCCATGGCAATGGCCGGGTGGTCGTTGCCCGGGTCGCCGTGGGCAATGTCGCCGCCGATGGTGCCGCGGTTGCGCACCTGCGGGTCGGCAATCAGGAGCGCAGCTTCGACCAGCAAAGGCAGCTTGGCTTGCAGCAGGGGCGAGGCGATGAGTTCGTTCTCGGAGGTCATGGCGCCAATGCGGATCACGCCGCCTTGCTCGCTGATGCCGCGCAGCTCGGGGATGCGGTTGATGTCGATCAGTGTGCCGGGTTGGGCAAAGCGCAGCTTCATCATGGGCAAGAGGCTGTGGCCGCCTGCGAGCAGCTTGGCGTCGTCGCCCAGCGAGGACAGCAGGGCGATAGCTTCGGCCACGGTATGGGGTGCGTGGTAATCAAATGCCGGTGGGATCACGGTATCTCCTTTACGTATTGGGCGACGCTCAAAAAACGCCAAGCGCGACTCTAGCTAGCGCTCTTGGGCTTGCGCAATGTAAAAAATCAACCGTTTCTTATTTCGCACGAACGGCAGCGCCGTTGCACGAAAAAAGGCAAGCCCTAGTTTTTGATCGGCACCGTGTCGGTCAGCCCGAGCTGGTCGAGCAGCTTGGCCATGCTGGCGCGCGACACCGGAATTTCAACGGGCGTGGAGCCCATCATGCGCACGGACATGCGGCCGTCGTCGCGCACGATTTCGTCCACCTGCGCCAGGTTGACGATGTAGCTGCGGTGCACCCGCAAGAACTGGTTGGGGTCGAGCCGGCTTTCCAGGTCGCCAATGGTGATGTTGCAAAACTGGCCCCCTTGCGCCGTGTGCACCCAGGTGTAGTGGCCTTCGGAGCGGATGAAGGACACGCTGGGCACGTCCACCAGCATCACGCGGTTTTGCTTGATGGTGGGAATCTTGCGCAGCTGGCGCTTCTCGCCCGCGTCAGCGCTCTTGCGCTTGGACTCGGCGCTGCCTTCCTTGCTCACCACTTCGGTGATGTCATAGAACACCAGCGTGTAGCCGGTGGTGGTGCCCTGCACATCGCCGATCTTGGAGACCTTGATCAACAGCACCCGCTCAGGGATATTGATCATCATGGCCATGGGCGGCGCGTTGTTGACCGGGCACTCGGCCTGGCCGAGCAGAAACTTGACCTTGGCCTTGGCCGCCTCGGGGTGGAAGTCGGTGACGATCTTTCCAAAGGGCAGCTTGTCGCCCACCGGCAGGCTGCGCCGGGCGTAATCGTTCATGCCCACCACGTGCAGCGCATGGTCCAGGTGCACCACGCCTACGTCAAAGCGCTCCAGCAAATACAGCCAGGAATTGGGGCCAGTGGCGCTGGTGGACTCAGAGGGCGGGATAGGACAGGCTTTGGTCATGGCTCAGGATCGTAGTAAGCGTTGGTGGCCGGAGAAGTGCGCTGTCTCATGCCGCCATACGGAGATTCGTGCAAACTTTGCGCGCTTCGTTCACCAGCAGATGCGCAAACCGGCGGCGCTGGTTACAGTGCGTTTAAGCTTTAAGTTTTCTGTGAAAAACGCGTTTTATGCACTTTGTAAATATATCCGAATCTGAACTTTTGCAGACTCGGGTCTGCTCGACCACCGGGTTTACCCTTGGTTTGCGCAAATGATTCGCCTGCTTTGCCCGCGCCGCATGCTGCTATGAGCACCCCATCCTCCGCCCCACACTGGCTGGCCCGTAGCGTGGGCTCGGCGGCCATTACGCCGTCTCTTTTACTGCTCGCCGTGGCCGCAACGCTGTGGGGTTTGGGCTCGCGGAGCAATGCAGCTGGCACTTCTTTTGGTGCGGTGGTCGCACTGTCCCTGGTCTTGGTGGCGCTGGGCTGTGCGGCCCTCACCTGGGTGCGGCCCCAGCGCGCGGGCCTGTCGCCGCCTTACATCATGCTGTCCCTGGGGTTTGGCGGCATGCTCTTGGGCCTGGGCGTGGATTTGATGCTGGGCGGTCCGGCGCAGTTGGAGAGTTTGTGCAGCCAGTCGGTGCGCCTGAGTTTTGTTGAAAGCCTGGAGCTCCACATCGCCTTTTTGCCCGCCATGCACGCGGGCATGCTTACCGGCGGTTTGCTGGCCATCCCCAGCCTGCGCCTGTTGCGCCAGCATTGCGGTCGCTATCTTTGTTCCTTGCTCACGCAAAACCTGTTGTGTTCGGCCTGGATGCTGTTGGGAATGACGGCTGGCGCCCTGTGGCTGGTGCGTTGGCAAGTGGCAGCAGGCACGTCCAGCCTGCCGGGTATGCTCGGGGGCATGTTTGTGGGCATGACCTGGGGCATGGTTGCCAGTGTCGCCCTTTACCGCGCATTTTTTGCGCTACGCAATCGCAACCCTGCCGAGGACGCGTAATGGACAGCTTGGATATTCGGGTATTGTCAGACGCCCTGGCCTGGCGCAGCGCGGGCCACGCCGTCACCTTGGTCACCGTGGTGCAAACCTGGGGCAGCGCGCCGCGCCCGCCCGGCGCACTCTTGGCTGTGCGCGACGACGGCTTGGTCAGCGGCTCGGTCTCAGGCGGCTGCGTGGAAGACGACCTGATCGCCCGCACCAAGGCGGCGTTTACCAGTCTGGTGGCGCACTCTGCTACCACGGCGGCCCCCGCTCAGCCGGGTAACTTGCCCAGTGAGATCGTTTATGGCGTGAGCAAAGAAGAAGCCGCCCGCTTTGGCCTGCCCTGCGGCGGCACGCTGCGCCTGGTGCACGAACCCCTGCAAGATGCGCGCTGGATCACCGACCTGCTGACGCGCACCGATGCGCATCAACTGGTGTCACGCAGCTTGAGCATGGCCACCGGCGCGGTCACGCTGGGTGGCGCGCAGCGCGGCCAAGACATTGCCTACGACGGCCAGACCCTGACCACGGTATTCGGCCCCAAGTGGCGCTTGCTCTTGATTGGCGCGGGCCAACTCTCGCAAGCCGTGGCGCAAATGGCCGGCATGCTGGACTTTGAAGTGCTGGTGTGCGACCCGCGCGAAGACTACGCCGCCACGCTGGACCTGCGCGTGGTGCAGCGCCTCTTGGGCATGCCCGACGACGTGGTGCGCGAAATGCTGCCCGACCCGCACACCGCCATCGTGGCGCTCACCCACGACCCCAAGCTCGACGACATGGCGCTGTTAGAGGCGCTCAAGTCCGAGGCGTTTTATGTGGGCGCATTGGGCTCGGGCCGCACGCAGGCCGCGCGCAAGCAGCGCTTGGCCGAACACTTTGACATGACCGAGGCCGAACTCGACCGCCTGCACGGCCCGGTGGGCTTGCGCCTGGGCGCCAAAACCCCGGCTGAGATTGCGGTGTCCATCCTGGCAGAAATCGTGCAGGTCAAAAACGCCGGTGTGAAGGCTGGCTTTGCCGACTCGTCTTGCGCCGTGCCGGGCGTGTCTGCGGTTTAAGCGCTGGCGCGCTGCCCCATCGCCTCGCCCAAGCGCACCGGCGCGCCGGGCTCCCAGGCCGGGTTCCATCCGAGCGTGGCGCGAGGCCACAGCAGCACCACGGTCGATCCCAGCAAAAAGCGCCCCATCTCGTCGCCCTGGCGCAGGGTCACAGCCCCTTCGTCGTAATGCCACTCGGTCACTTGCGGCAAGCGCGGAGGGTTCACCACCCCGTGCCACACCGTGGCCATGCTGCCCACAATGGTGGCGCCCACGAGTGTTAGCACCATCGGGCCATGGTTGGTGTCAAACACACACACCACCCGCTCGTTGCGCGCAAACAGCCCCGGCACGCCGCGCGCCGTGGTCGGGTTGACGGAAAACAAATCGCCTGGCACGTAAATCATGCGCCGCAGGCGCCCGTCGCAAGGCATGTGGATGCGGTGGTAGTCGCGCGGGCTGAGGTAAATCGTGGCAAAAGCTCCGTCGTCAAACTGCGCGGCCAGCGCCGCGTCGCCGCCCACCAGCGCGGTGCTGCTGTAGGAATGGCCCTTGGCCTGGAAAATTTGGTCGTGCGCAATGGCGCCACACTGGCTGACGGCGCCGTCCACTGGGCACACCCAGGTGCTGGGCCCCAGTGGGCGGACATCGGGCCGCAGCGCGCGGGTAAAGAAGTCGTTAAAGCAGGCGTAGCTGGCCAAGTCTGGCTCGGCGGCCTCAAGCATATTCACCTGGTAGCGCTGCACAAACCAGGCAATCAGTCGGGTGGTGAGGCTGCCCCAGCGGCGGCTGGCGACCCAGCCGGCAAAGGCGGTGAGCGCCTTTTTGGGTAGCAGGTATTGGGGCAATACCGATAAACGATCAGACAAAAGAGGCTCCGGTGGGGGAAATCGGGCCCCACCGCACCAGAAAGCAGGTCGGTCGGAAGCTGCCCAAATTATAGGGAGTGGCCTATAGTGGCGGTCTATGAGTACCGCCCGCATCCCCCCCATCCAATGCCTGTTGACTTTTGAAGCCCTGGCGCGCCTGCGCAGCGTCACCCAAGCGTCTGAAGAACTGCATGTAACCCCCAGCGCAGTGAGCCACCGGGTGCGCCAGCTTGAGCAAATCATTGGCACCAAGCTCTTTGGCCGCGCCGACTTTTCGCTCACCTCTGAGGGCAGTGAATACCTGGCCCATGTGCGCGAGGGGCTGACCATTCTGCAAAAATTCCCCAGCGGTAGCGCCGCGCCAGGCAAACGCAAGCTGCGCCTGGCGGTGACACCTACCTTTGCCCGCTCCATCGTGATACCGCGGCTGCGCGAATTTACCGAGGCCTATCCCGAGATTGACCTGACCATGCAGGTCTCCATCCCCCTGCTGGACGTGGTGGCCGAGGACGCCGACCTTACGGTGCGCTTTGGCGCCGGGCGCTACGCCGATTTGGAACACATTTGCCTGACCAAAGACGAGGTCACGCCCATGGCATCACCCGCCTTTGTGCGCGAGCACGGGCCCTATGTGGTGGCGCAAGACCTGCTCAACCAACCCCTTTTGCGCAGCCCGCTAGAGCCTTGGCGCACCTGGTTTGCCGCCCACCACCTGGATTGGCCCGAGCCGGCAGACGGCTCGCAGTTCAACGACATTGGCCTGATGTGCGACGGCGCGGCTGCAGGCATGGGCATTGCGCTGGTGCGCCTGAAGCTGGGCGCCCCCTGGCTGGAAAATGGCGCGCTGGTGCGCCTGGGCAGCAGCGACACCTTTGTGGGCAACGTGCCCAGCCCGCATGCGCACTACCTGTGCTGGCGTACTGGGATGATGGATCGGTGGGAATGTGCGGCGTTTGCTGAATGGCTTAAGAAGGTGCTGGCTTAGCGCTGGATTTCAGCCGTTTTTGCCCACTCTCTCCCCCCACCCCTCTCTCGCCCAGCGGGCGAGAAAGGGGGGCTAACAGCCACATTTGGTTTCTTCGCTTCGGCTAGGGCACCACTGGCCACTTCTGCAAG
>CAMDHS010000140.1 GCA_945898115.1 Comamonas sp. lk | reverse complement strand
GCTAGCGGTGATTGACGAGCAGCACCGCTTTGGCGTGGCACAGCGCCTGGCCCTGCGTGGCAAGTTGCAGCACGCCACCATGGAGCCGCATTTGCTGATGATGACGGCCACACCGATTCCGCGCACCTTGGCCATGAGCTACTACGCCGATCTGGACGTGTCCACCCTGGACGAGCTGCCGCCGGGGCGCACGCCCATCGTCACCAAGGTGGTGCACGAGGCGCGCCGCCACGAGGTGATTGAGCGCATCCGCGCCCAGGTGGCCCAAGGCCGCCAGGTGTATTGGGTTTGCCCGCTGATCGAGGAAAGCGAGGCGCTGGACCTGAGCAACGCCACTGAGACCCACGCCGAACTCAGCGCTGCGGTGGAGTCACCCGACGCCAAGTTCAGCGTGGGCCTGCTGCATTCGCGCCTGGCGCCCGACGAGAAAAAGGCGGTGATGGCCGAATTTGTGCAGGGCCGCACCGCCGTGCTGGTGAGCACCACGGTGATTGAAGTGGGCGTGGACGTGCCCAATGCCTCGCTCATGGTGATCGACCACGCCGAGCGCTTTGGCCTGAGCCAGTTGCACCAGTTGCGCGGGCGCGTGGGGCGGGGCGCGGCAGCCTCCGCCTGCGTGCTGCTCTACTCTACGGGCGACGCGCCGCGCCTGGGCGAGGCCGCGCGCGAGCGCCTCAAGGCCATGGCCGAAACCAACGACGGTTTTGAGATCGCCCGGCGCGACCTGGAGATTCGCGGCCCCGGCGAGTTTTTGGGCGCCCGCCAGTCCGGCGACGCCATGCTGCGCTTTGCCGACCTGGCCACCGACGACGCCATTTTGGAATGGGCCCGCCACGAGGCCCCGCTGCTGCTGGACCGCCACCCGGCGCTGGCGCACAAACATGTGCAGCGCTGGTTAGGCACCAAGGCGGAGTTTTTGAAAGCCTGAAGTGGCGGTTTGCCCACACTAATCCGCCACCCCGCCGACCCGCCCGCAGCGGCATGATCGTGATAGTATTACCTGCTCTTACTTTTGCTTTCAAGGGCCCCAAACCGCTTTTCAGGACACCCCACGCCATGCAACCCACCATCACCAGCAAGGGCCAGATCACCATTCCGCGCGATTTGCGGCGCCACTTTGGCTTGCACACGGGCACAGCGGTCTGCTTCGAGATTGAAGGCGACCACATTGCCCTGCGACCCGCGCCCGCCGCGCGCGACCTGGCCGCCTCTGGCTTTGGGCTGATCCGCAGCCGCCGCCCCGCAGTCCCCGCCGACTTTGACGCCGCCAGCCTCGCCCAAGAACCATGATTGGCTTAGACACCAATGTGCTGGCGCGCTACTACGTGGCCAGCGAGGACGCGCCCACACAACGACAAAGCCAGGCCGCCAAGGCCTTGATCGACAGTGGTAAGCGCCTGTTTGTGGCCAAAACCGTGCTGTTAGAGCTGGAATGGGTGCTGCGCGGCTATTACAAGAGCCCGGCAGACGAGGTGGTGGCTGTGTTTGAGCACTTGCTCTCGCTGCCCAATCTGGAGTTGGAAGACCGCCCGGCCTGCCTCTCTGCCACCACGGCGCTGCGCGACGGTTTTGACTTTGCCGACGCGCTGCACCACGCGTCTTGCCGCCAGTGCGCCAGCGTGGCCACTTTTGATGACAAAAAATTTGCCCAGCGCGCCGCTGCCAAGGCCTGGAAACCCCCGGTGAAATTGATGAAACTGGTGAAAGACGCCACCCCATGACCCTGACCGAACTCAAATACATCGTCGCCGTGGCCCGCGAGCGGCATTTTGGCAAGGCGGCAGACGCCTGCTTTGTGTCGCAGCCCACGCTGTCGGTGGCAGTAAAAAAGCTCGAAGAAGAGCTCGATCTCAAGCTGTTCGAGCGCAGCGCGAATGAAGTTACCGTGACGCCGCTGGGCGAAGAAATCGTGCGCCAGGCGCAAAGCGTGCTCGAACAAGCCGCCAATATCAAAGACATTGCCAAGCGCGGCAAAGACCCGCTGGCCGGGGCCTTAAAGCTCGGCGTGATCTACACCGTCGCGCCCTACCTGCTGCCCGACTTGGTGCGCCAGGTGATCACCCGCACGCCGCAGATGCCGCTCATGCTGCAGGAAAACTTTACCGTGAAGCTGCTGGAAATGCTGCGCACCGGCGATATCGACTGCGCCATTCTGGCCGAGCCTTTTCCAGACGCTGGCCTGGCGCTGGCGCCGCTCTATGACGAGCCGTTTTTTGCCGCCGTGCCGCGCAGCCACCCGCTGGCGCAACAGAGCAGCGTGAGCACGGACGAGCTCAAAAACGAAACCATGCTGCTGCTGGGCAACGGCCACTGCTTTCGCGACCACGTGCTCGAAGTCTGCCCCGAATTTGCGCGCTTTTCCAGCAACGCCGAAGGCATTCGCAAGAGTTTTGAAGGATCGTCGCTGGAAACCATCAAACATATGGTTGCCGCCGGCATGGGCATCACCCTGGTGCCGCGCCTGAGCGTGCCCGAAGGCGCACTGGCGCCCCAAAAGCGCCGCAAAGACCAGGAAGACTTCGTCAAATACCTGCCGGTGCAAGACGAACACGGCGCCCCGCCGCCCACCCGGCGCGTGGTGCTGGCCTGGCGGCGCAGCTTTACCCGCTACGAAGCCATTGCCGCGCTGCGCAACGCGGTGTATGCCTGCAAGTTGGCGGGTGTGACGCGGCTGTCTCGAACCTGAATGAATGGATGGCGCTTCCGCGATGATTGACCTATCCCCAGCCCAATCCACCGACCGCATCGCTGCCTTGCTGGCCGCACCGGAGAGTCGAACGCTCGACTTCAAACGCATCAGTGGCAAGCAGGGTCGTATGTACGAGGCGGTGTGTGCGTTTGCAAATACGCAAGGCGGCTTGCTCGTTATTGGTATTGGAGATGCCAAGGCCCTGAAGCCAGGCGACAAGCCACAAAGCCGGCTGTTTGGCATTGAAGAGAACCCCGAGGGCTTTGACGACTTTCGCCGCGAGTTGCTCAACCGCTTTACCCCACCAATCACTAAGCTGCACTGGATCCAATTGCCCTGCACGCTGCACAACAGTCAGCCAGGACACGTGGTGGTGGTGCGGGTGGAAAAGAGCGAGCAGGTGCATTCCATCGTGGGCGACGGCACCTGGACGCGCATGGACGCGAGCAACCGCGAGATGAACGCCGCAGAAATTACCGACCTGGCCTACCAAAGGGGCATCAAAAGTGCGGAGACGCTGCCCATGCCGGTGGCGCTGGATCTGCTCAACACCAACGCTTGGCGCAGTTACTGCCTCAATCGCGGATTGGCAGATAAGGACTTGGCCACGCGGTTGCCGCGCCTGGGACTGGCGGCCACGGTGGATGGCGTGCAGCAGCCTTTGCTGGCAGCGCTGCTGCTGTTTGCAGACGAGCCCGGCGCGCTGTTGGCGGGGCAGGGCATGCGCGCAGATATTCGCGTATTCCATTACAAAGGCCGCGCCGTACTGCGCGGTGATGTGCCCAATTTATTGCTCTCGCCCAGAACCATCACGGGGCCGGTGATAGCGCAGATTGCCGAGGCGCAAGACTATGTGCTGGAGCGACTAGCTGCCGGTCTGACGATGTCCGGCTCTGGCTTTAAAACGCGCTATCGCTACCCTGAACGCGTGATTAAAGAGGCCATTACCAATGCGGTGCTGCATCGGGACTACCGCCTGAACCGCGACATCCATGTGCGCATTTTTGATGACCGGGTGGAAGTGGAAAGCCCAGGACGATTGCCAGGTCATCTGACGCCAGCCACCATAGAGACGGCGCGTTCAGTGCCTCGCAACAGTTTGCTGGCGCGGCATTTGCGCGAGTTCCCCAATCCGCCCAATGTTGACGCAGGCGAAGGCGTGCCCATGATGTTTGCCCAAATGGCCCAAGCCAACTTGTACGAGCCGCTGTTCCGAGAGCAGCAAAAGGACGCCGCAGTTCCGACATTGGTAGTGACCTTGCTCAACGAAGAACGCCCGCCACTTTGGTTGCAAGTGAGTGACTGGATAGACCGCAATGGCCCCATCGCCAACGGCAAGCTGCGTCAGATTTCTGGTTTGGACACGCTGGCCTCGTCAAAGCAACTGCAAAAGTGGGTAGCGCAGGGCGTCTTGGTGGCGCTGCCAGCCGCCTCACGCCAGCAGGCCAGCTACACCAAGCCAGAGCTGGTCGGCCTGGCGGATTTGGCGCAGTCATTATCTTTTGGCCTGGATAATGAAGACGGAAATTCTTAAAAATCCATGCAAATCAGTGACTTACGAATGACTTCATTATTCAGAACCGCTTTCACCCGAGGGTAAGGGCTTGGCAACCGTGTCGCCTGGGCACTCCCCAGAAGCACGAAGTGCGGGTTGCCACTTGCCGGTTTGAGATCTAATTAATTCTTGTCTTTAGTACCCAAAGGCTCCCATGGGCGCGCATCCTTTTTTGACGCGCGCCCCACCAAGCGTGAAGAACACCCATCTTGAAACCCATTCCCACCAAAAAACTCGCCCTCTACCTCGACCTCATCCGCTGGAGCCGCCCCGCCGGCTGGCTGCTGCTGCTCTGGCCCACGCTTAGCGCGCTGTGGCTGGCGGCGGGTGGCTTTCCGGGCTGGCATTTGTTGCTGGTGTTTACGCTGGGCACGGTGCTGATGCGTAGCGCGGGCTGCTGCATCAACGACGTGGCCGACCGCGAGTTTGACCGCCATGTGCAGCGCACTGCCGAGCGCCCGGTGACGAGCGGGCGGGTGTCGGTGCGCGAGGCGCTGCTGGTGGGCGCGGTGTTGGCGCTGCTGGCGTTTGGGCTGGTGCTCACCACCAACGCCGCCACCATCGCCTGGTCTTTTGCCGCGTTGGCAGTGGCGGTGGTGTATCCCTACGCCAAGCGCGTGGTCGCCATGCCGCAGGCGGTGTTGGGCGTGGCTTTCAGTTTTGGCATTCCCATGGCTTTTGCGGCCGTCACGGGCGCGGTGCCGCCGGTGGCGTGGCTGCTGTTGCTGGGCAATCTGTTTTGGGTGCTGGCTTATGACACCGAATACGCCATGGTGGACCGCGAGGACGACTTGCGCATTGGCATCAAAACCTCGGCCATCACGCTCGGGCGCTGGGACGTAGCGGCCATCATGGGCTTTTATGCCGCGTATCTGGCGGTCTGGGGCGCGGTGTTATCCGCCTCAGCCCTGAACAATTTCTGGATGATCGGCTTAGTCGCCGCCGGGGCGCAGGCGCTGTGGCACTTCGGCCTGATCCGCGACCGCAGCCGGGACGGCTGCTTCAAGGCGTTTCGGCTCAACCACTGGGTTGGCTTTGCCGTGTTTGCCGGGATTGCGCTGAGCGTCTAAGCCAGAGCCGGAATAAGCGGCTTAAACGCCAAATATCCGCGCCAGCCGCACCATCACGCCCTGCGCCCAAGGCGCCACGTAGCGCAGCTTAGGCCGCGCCGCCTCGCTGGCCTGCACAATTTTGGCCACGATGGAATGGGTGCTGCGCGCTTCCAAAAACGCAAAGGTGCGTTTCTCCTTGGCCTTCATGGCCGCCATCTGGCCGTAGAAGTAAGACTTCTCGTCCATCCAGGCGTATTTGCTGTCGCTCATCTGCTGGTTAAAGCCGGTGTGGATGGCGCCGGGCTCAATAACTGCCACCTGCACACCTTTGCCGAGCTGGTCCATTTCTTCACGCAAACCCGCAGCGGCGGCGGACAGCGCAAACTTGGTCATCGAATACGGCATCAAAAACGGCATGGGCAGTCGCCCGGCGATCGAGCTGACAAAAAGCACCGTGCCGCGCTGGCGCGCAATCATGCCGCGCAGCGCCAGCTGCGTGAGCGCCAAGGTGGCAAACACATTGATCTCAAACACCCGGCGAATGCGCTCCATGTCCACCTCGGCCAACGAGCCCGATTCGCCCATGCCGGCGTTGTTCAGCAGCACGTCTACCGGCCAGTCCAGCACCTGGGCGCGATCAAGGGCGTCGGTGATGTCGAGCTTTTGCACCTCCATCACCACATTGCGGCGGGCGGCCTCGGCGCGCAACGCATCAGCCTGCGCCAGACTGAAGGTGGTGGCCAGCACGCGGTGGCCGCGCGCGGCCAGGGCAAAAGCGGCATCGCGGCCAATGCCGCTACCCGCGCCGGTGATCAGAATGGTTTTTGTCATGGGACGGGCTTTCTGGCCTGGTGCAGGCGCGGATCGGGGACGAAAACTGCGAGTTCAGCAACTCGCACCTAGCGGGGCTGGATGTTTCTATAAAAATTGGGCCGGTTCAGCCGAAACGCCGGGCTGACCTGCAATCGCCTGGCTGGGGCGGCGCACGCGATGGTGCTTGGCCCCGCCGGATAGCGGCAAGGCCACCAAGCCACGCGGCCCGGCGGCGCTCAAGATCTTGTGGCTGCTTATTTGGCCTTCAGGCACTCGCTCATGAACTTCTTGCGCTCGTCGCCCTTGAGTTCTTTGGTTTTGGCGTCGGCGTTGCAAGTCTTCATCTTGTTTTGCTGCGCGGTGCCGGTGTCGGGCGCGGAGGCAGCTGCTGCAGGCTTGGCGCTCAGGCATTCGCTCATGAACTTCTTGCGCTCGTCGCCTTTGAGTTCTTTGGTTTTGGCGTCTGCGTTGCAGGTGCCCATTTTGCTTTGCTGGTCGGTGGCGGCCTGCGCAGCGCCCATAGACATTGCAAATCCAAGACCCAAAGCGATCAATACAAAAATGCGTTTCATACAAACTCCCATGGTTTAAAAGTGAAGCGTCGGTCGTTGCCGACGGTCTGTGCGCAGACCCGTTCTGGCGCGCGGGCTCCAGCATACAACGCACCGATGGCATCTGGCGTACGCACCAAACACCTGATGGACACAGGTCAGACACAGGGCATACGCAGGCCGCAGAGTGGGGCGCCGTAAAATCGCGGGCTATGCTCCTCGTCAAAACCGAACTCCTGCAAGCGCTGGCCGCTGCCCTTGAAACCCTGATGCCCGGCGCTGGTGCCAAAGCCGCGCTGGAGTCGCCCAAAGTGGCCGCCCACGGCGACTTTGCCACCACCGCTGCCATGCAACTGGCCAAACCCCTGCAGCGCAACCCGCGCCAGGTGGCCGAACAATTGATTGCCACCTTGCTGGCGCAGCCTGCGTTCGCGCAATGGGTGGACGCGCTAGAGATCGCCGGGCCAGGCTTTATCAATATCCGCCTCAAGCCTGCCGCTAAACAGCAAGTGGTGCGCGAGGTGCTGGCTGCAGGCGCTCTGTTTGGCCAGCAGCCGCCCAAAGGCCAGCGCCTCTTGGTGGAATTTGTCTCGGCCAACCCGACCGGCCCCTTGCACGTGGGCCACGCCCGCCAGGCGGCGCTGGGCGACGCCATTTGCAATCTGCACGCCAGCCAGGGCTGGAATGTGTACCGCGAGTTTTATTACAACGACGCCGGCGTGCAAATCAACACCCTGGCCACCAGCACGCAATTGCGCGCCCAGGGCGTCAAACCGGGCGACGCGCTCTGGCCCGAGGCCTCGTACGCGGGTGACTACATTGCTGAGATTGCCGCCGACTTTATGGCCGGCAAAACCGTGGCCGCCGACGACCGCAGTTACACGGCCAGCGGCGATGTGAACGACTTGGAAGGCATGCGTGAATTTGCCGTGGCCTATTTGCGCCGCGAACAAGACCTGGACTTGCAGGCCTTTGCCCTGAAGTTTGACAACTACTACTTAGAGAGCAGCCTCTACACCAGCGGCCGGGTAGACGCCGCCGTGGGCGCCTTGGTGGCGGCCGGCAAAAC
>CAMDHS010000139.1 GCA_945898115.1 Comamonas sp. lk | reverse complement strand
CTGGCAGGTGGCGTTGGCCTTGATGCCCATTTTGTGTTCGATACCGCCGCAGTAAATGCCATTGCGTTCGCCCACGCTGCCGTCGGCATTGACCAAAAACTTAGGCACCACAAACAGGCTCACGCCCTTGATGCCGGGAGGCGCATCGGTGAGGCGCGCGAGCACCAGGTGGACGATGTTTTCGCTCATATCGTGTTCGCCGGCGCTGATGAATATCTTGTTGCCCGTAATGCGGTAGCTGCCGTCGCTCTGTAATTCGGCCTTAGTGCGCATGAGGC
This sequence comes from Comamonas sp. lk, assembly GCA_945898115.1. Lineage (GTDB taxonomy): Bacteria > Pseudomonadota > Gammaproteobacteria > Burkholderiales > Burkholderiaceae_C > Allorhodoferax. The sequence goes on along the minus strand of CAMDHS010000139.1, from coordinate 7,483 downwards.
CCAGGTCGGTGCCGCAATGGGGCTCGGTCAGGCACATGGTGCCGGTCCACTGGCCGCTGGTCATTTTGTGCAGGTAGGTGGCTTTTTGTTCGTCGGTGCCGTGGGTGGCCAGCGAGGCGTAGGCACCGTGCGTGAGGCCGGGGTACATGGTCCAGGCCTGGTTGGCGCTGTTGAGCATCTCGTAAAACATCTGATTAACGATCAGGGGCAAGCCTTGGCCGCCATAGGCCGGGTCGCAACCCAGCGCGGCCCAGCCGCCTTCGACGTACTGCGCATAGGCTTCCTTGAAACCCTTGGGCGTGGTGACGCTGTGGGTCTTGGGGTCGAGCGTGCAGCCTTCGGCGTCACCGCTGATGTTCAGGGGAAACAGCACCTCGGCGGCGAACTTGCCGCCTTCTTCGAGCACGGCGTTGATGGTCTCTGCATCCATCTCCGCGTGCTTGGGGATGTGCTGCAAATCGTCAACGATGTGCAGCAACTCGTGCATCACAAACTGCATGTCGCGCAAGGGCGGGGTATAGCTGGGCATGAGTAAGACTCCTTGGAACTAATTAAACAGAAAAACTAGGAAGAAATTTGCGCGGCGTCTGGCACGCCGTAGCGGGCCAGGATGTGGTCAAAGCCGCGGTTGGCGCGCGCCAGCGAACCGGGGTTTTTAAGGAAGCGGGCCTCGTAGTGCAAGGCCAAAATCAGGGCGTGAATCTCAAAAGCGACTTGCTGCTCGTCCGCGTCTGGCGTGAGGTGGCCGCATTGCTTGGCCAGCACCACCGCGCGGTACAAGGCCTGCAGCCAGGTTTGCACCGAATGGACCAGGGCGTCGCGCACCGGGCCGGGTCGGTCGTCGAATTCAACTGCGCCGCTGATAAAGATACAGCCCGACTGGAGTTCGACGGCCACGCGCTTCATCCAGTTGTCAAACAGGGCGCGCACCCGGGGCAGGCCTTTGGCGGCTAGCATGGCGGGGAAGAAAACCTCTTGCTCAAAACTGGCGAAATATTCGCGGATGACCGAAATCTGCAGCTCTTCGCGCGAGCCAAAGTGGGCAAAGACACCAGACTTGCTCATGTGCATGCGCTCGGCGAGGTGGCCAATGCTGAGGCCTTCGAGACCCACCTGGGTGCCCATGGCCACTGCCGCCTGAACGATGGCCTGCTTGGTTTGCTGGCCTTTGAGCATGGCGCGACCATTGGGGCGCTCAGCTTCGGCCAGGGAGTTTGAATCTTCAGAAAAAGCAGGCAAGGACATCAGGGCGCAGGCATAAAAATAGTACGGTCGTGCTATTTTGCACTATTTATCGCCAAAGCCCTTCGCTTGGTGGCGCCCACGTGACGCCCTGCGGGCTGCTGGTCGCGTCTAAGACGAGCGGATCATGGTGCCAAAGGCCTGGTCGGTCAGGATTTCAAGCAGCAGCACATGGGGCACGCGACCGTCCACGATGTGGACCGCCTTGACGCCGCTTTTGGCCGCGTCCAGCGCGCCGCTTATTTTGGGCAGCATGCCGCCTGAGATGGTGCCGTCCGCAAACAAGGCATCAATCTGGCGGGCGCTCAACTCGGTGAGCAGCTCGCCAGACTTGTTGAGCACGCCGCTGATGTTGGTCAGCATCAAGAGCTTTTCGGCCTGCAGCACGGTAGCTAGTTTGGCGGCCACCACGTCGGCGTTGATGTTGTAGCTCTCATTGTTTTCCCCAAAGCCAATGGGGCTGATGACGGGGATAAAGGCGTCGTCCTGCAGGGCCTTGACCACGCTGGGGTCAACGCTGACGATGTCGCCCACCTGGCCAATGTCGTGCTCAATGCTGGGGTCGGCGTTGTCCAGCATTTTGAGCTTTTGCGCCCGAATCATGCCGCCATCGCGCCCGGTCAGGCCCACGGCCTTGCCGCCGGCCTGGTTGATCAGGCCCACGATGTCTTGCTGCACCTCGCCGCCCAACACCCATTCGACCACTTCCATGGTCTCAGCGTCAGTCACACGCATGCCTTGGATGAAGTTGCCGGTCTTGCCCAGGCGTTTAAGGGCGTTCTCGATCTGCGGTCCGCCGCCGTGCACCACCACCGGGTTGATGCCCACGAGCTTGAGCAGCACCACGTCTTGCGCAAACGCGGCTTGCAAAGCGGGGTCGGTCATGGCGTTGCCGCCGTATTTGATGACCATGGTTTTGCCATGGAACTTGCGGATGTAAGGCAGGGCCTGGGCCAGGATGTCGGCTTTGTCGTGCGGGCTAAGAGTTGTCATGGTGGGGTCTTGGAAAGTGCCGGATGCGCGGAAATTCGCATACCCCGATTATTCACGCAAGGCCGGGGGCCGGAAAACCTGGCACGCATTGCGCCAGCACGGTGCGCAGTGCGGTGTCGTCATTGGCCAAAGCCGCCGCGCGCAAGGCCTGCAAGTGCACATCAAGCACCAGCCAGGGCAGAAAAGCCTCTTGCGCCTTCATGATGCGCGGGTGCGCGGGTGCGCGGTGAGTTCGGGGTTGTCGCCGTGAAGTCGCGCCCTACTTTAGCTGCCACTTCACAGACACGGTAAGTGTTTTAAATACCCGCCTGCATTATTCTGTACTGACCACGAAGGTTTGCTCACAGACCTTGTCAGGGATGATTATCAACAAGGGCTCGGCACCTATTGCGGGCATATCCACCATCGCGACCACGCAAGCTCAAAAAAGAGCCCGCTTGACGTCTACCCGTATCAGAAGAATCAGGAACTGCAATATGGCCGAACTGAACGGAACCACTAACTAGTGCGTGAGCCAAAGTGCTGTCGAGAGTATGAAGACCTACAGACTCTGGCGGAGGCACTAGCCATCTGCGCCGTCGAACCTCTTAACAAAAATTGGAACGGTATAAGTGAAATAGAAAATGCCGAAATTCAAAAAAATGAAACAACCGGTTCAATCCCTGTCCGTATTTGCAGGTTTGGCGGATTCAAGCACGAAGTGCAACACGGGATAACGATAGAGGCACATTCACCGCGGTAAGCACCACATTTACGGTCTGCCGCATCCTGCAAGCCACCTAACCGGGAAAACCCAAAGAAAAGAAACTCGACTGGCCTACGGTAACGCATATAGCCCACGGAATGAGGAATGGTAGGCACCTAAGACAAGGTGCCGTAAACCACCCAAAAATGGAAAACCGCCTGTGCGCAGCAATTTGCGCAGTGAGGCGGCTTGGAGCCCGCAAGCATCGGGCGCGGAAGGGATTTACTCCGACCTTACGGCAAAGGACTCTTTGCTTTGACCCTGGGCCACCAATGAGGCGAGCCACTTGGGGGTCAAACCACGCCCAGACCAGGTCTCACCGTTGGGGCCACGGAACTTGGCCGCCACAGGGGCGCTTGCCTTGCGCACCACTTTGGGAGCCTTGGATGCGGCAGCTTTTGCCTTAGCAGGACGACCAGGCTTGCCCGATTTTGCTGCTTTGGGCGACTGCAAGTCCTTGACAGTAATACCAAATGCTTGCATTTTCGTCAGAATTTCTTTGACGGTGGCGTTGAAATCTTTTGACTTAATCTCATTGGCCTGCTTTTGTAGCTTATCTATCTGTGACTGGATTTCGATCAGATTGGTCATTTAAAAATCTCCGGTAAAAAGGTTGACCCAATAATTGTAAACCAACTTTTCATTATTTCGTCACATCATGATAGCGCAGTCCATCTGAAAGACTTAGTAAGACGAGGTAAAGATAAGTCTCAGAGAGTAGGGCGTCAAATACCGCTGGACTAAAGGCACTAAGCTAGGAGCGCGTCTGCAGGCACGCGCTTAGGGTGCACTCCCAATAAAGAGTACAAATGACACAACGCTTCAGAAATCCTGCCCCCACGGGCGTTCAGGCGACAAAAAATCATATTGCCCAAAATACTCGAAAAATACGAAACAGATGGCTACCTTGTTTTCAAAAGCAACATTGTTCAGTACGGGTGACTGTTATAAGTCCATGACAACACGTCATTCTGCGGATCCCGTTGAACCAAGAACGTTGGCGCTTCATGAATGAATCGGTGCAAAGTTCCGCGCCTCTGCCTTCACTTCAAACAATTGACAGTAAGCATCCAGAGCACTTGCAGTATCAAAAAATGCCACCAGACTACGTCTCTTACGGGGGTAAGCCGCTCAGATTTTCGAAATCCGCATAAGCCAGCTCCAAGCCCTGCCCCAACCCCACCTGCGCCGTCCACCCCAATCCATTCAAACAACTGCTATCCATCCACTTGCGCGGCGCGCCATCGGGTTTGCTCGTGTCGTAACGAATAGCACCCTTGAATCCCACCGCCGTACACACCGCCTGCGCCAGCTCAGCAATCGTCACATCGCTGCCAAAACCGACGTTGATGTGGCTTTGCATGGGCAGCGTGTGGGCTTGGTAAACATCGGTGGGCAGTTGCATGACAAATACGCTGGCTGCGGCCATGTCGTCCACGTACAAAAATTCGCGCCGGGGCGTTCCACTACCCCAGATCACCACCTCATGGGCGCCGCTGAGCTTGGCTTCATGAACGCGGCGAATCAGGGCAGGGATGACGTGGCTGTTCTCGGGGTGGTAGTTGTCGCCCGGGCCGTAAAGGTTGGTGGGCATAACGCTGCGGTAATCGCGGCCATATTGCCGGTTGTAGCTTTCGCACAGCTTGATGCCAGCAATTTTTGCCACCGCATAGGGTTCGTTGGTTGGCTCTAACGGGCCGGTTAACAAGGCGCTCTCGGCCATGGGCTGGGGTGCTTGCCGGGGGTAGATGCAGCTGCTGCCCAAAAACAGCAGCTTTTGCACGCCATGGGTGTGCGCCGCGTGCACCACGTTGGCCTGAACCATCAGGTTGTCGTAAATAAAGTCTGCGGGATAGGTGTTATTGGCATGGATGCCGCCTACTTTGGCCGCAGCCAGATACACCTGGTCCGGCCGTTCCTGGGCGAAAAAAGCGTTCACGTCGGCCTGGTTGCGCAGATCGAGCTCGGCGCTGGTGCGGGTAACGATCTGCTCGATCGCCAGGCCCTGGCCCAGCAAGGCACGCACGATGGCGCTGCCCACCATGCCACGGTGGCCGGCGACGTAGATTTTGGGCTTGTCTGTCATCCGGCGCGCCTTATTCCACGCTCACGTTGACTGCATAGCCATGCTTTTTAAGCAGCGCGTGCTTTTTCGCGTCCGCCAGATCACAAGCCACCATCTCAAGCACCATTTCGTCTAGGGTGATTTCAGGCACCCAGCCGAGTTTGGTTTTGGCTTTGGACGGGTCACCGAGCAAGGTCTCGACTTCGGTGGGGCGGAAGTAACGCGGATCAATGCGTACCACCGCTTTTCCATTCCCCGCACCGTCACCCTCCTCGCCCCAGTAGCCAACCTCATCCACGCCCTCGCCTTCCCATCGCATTTGCATTCCCAGGGCGGCGGCGGTTTTTTCGATGAACTGGCGCACGCTGTATTGCACGCCGGTGGCGATCACAAAGTCTTCGGCGTGGTCTTGTTGCAGCATCATCCACTGCATGCGGACATAGTCTTTGGCGTGGCCCCAGTCGCGCAGGGCGTCGATATTGCCCATGAACAGGCAATCTTCCAAGCCTTGGTTGATGTTGGCCATGCCACGCGTGATTTTGCGGGTGACAAAAGTCTCACCCCGGCGCGGACTTTCGTGGTTAAACAAAATGCCGTTGCAGGCGTAAATGCCGTAGGCCTCGCGGTAGTTCACCGTGATCCAGTAGGCGTACATCTTGGCGACCGCATAGGGGCTGCGCGGGTAAAACGGAGTCGTTTCCTTTTGCGGGGTTTCCTGCACCAGGCCGTACAACTCGCTGGTGGATGCCTGGTAAAAGCGGGTTTTCTTCTCCAGCCCCAGGATGCGGATCGCTTCCAGCAAGCGCAGCGTGCCCATGCCGTCCACGTCTGCCGTGTATTCGGGACTCTCAAAGCTGACAGCTACATGGCTTTGTGCCCCCAGGTTGTACACCTCGTCGGGCTGGGTTTCTTGCATTATCCGCACCAGGTTGCTGGTGTCGCTCAGGTCGCCGTAATGCAGCTTGAAGCGTGCGTTTTCAATGTGCGGGTCTTGGTAGATGTGGTCTACACGCTGGGTGTTAAAAGAGCTAGCCCGGCGCTTGATGCCGTGGACGATGTAGCCTTTTTCCAGCAGAAATTCTGCCAGGTAAGAGCCGTCTTGGCCCGTGATACCGGTAATCAATGCGACTTTGGGATTCATAAATAAGAGTTCAGTTTCTGCCGTAATTGTCTTCAAACCGCACGATGTCATCTTCGCCCAGATAAGCGCCGCTTTGTACCTCAATGATTTCCAGCGGCACCTTGCCTGGATTGGCCAGGCGGTGGGTTTGGCCCAGGGGGATATAGGTGCTCTGGTTTTCTGTGAGTATCAGTACGGATTCGCCATTGGTGACTTCGGCGGTGCCGCTGACCACAATCCAATGTTCGGCGCGGTGGTGGTGCATTTGCAGTGACAAGCTGGCGCCCGGGTTGACGCCGATGCGTTTGACCTGGTGGCGCGGGCCCATATCCACGCTGTCGTACCAGCCCCAGGGCCGGGCCACGCGGCGGTGGTGCAGCGCTTGCGATGCGTCCAGGGCCTCTAGCGCGGCGACCACTTCTTTCACGGCTTCGGCCTGGCTAACGTCAGCCACCAACAAGGCGTCTGGCGTGTCGATGATCAGCAGGTCCCGCGTGCCCAAGGCCACCACGGGGCGCTTGCCAGCGGCGTGGATATAGGTGTTTTGGGTTTTGAGGTGGTGGGCGTGGGCGATTTCGCCGCCTGCGCGGTTGCCCAGCGCGTCGGCCACGGCCAGTTCGGCCACGGCGTTCCAGCTGCCCACGTCGCTCCAGGCGCCGTTAAAGGGCACCACGGCGACGTTGTCGTGGTGCTCCATCACAGCGTAGTCAATGCTCTGCGAGCGGCAGGCGTTAAAAAGCTCGGCGTCAGGGCGGAAGAAGGTTTGCCCGCCGACCTCGTCTTTGGCAGCACCGCCCCACGCGGCGACGCAAGACGCATAAATATCCGGGGCATGGCGCTGCATGGCCTGCAGCAGCACCTGCGCCTGGCACAAAAAGATGCCGCCATTCCAAAGCACGTTGCCCGCCAGCAGCAGTTGCTGGGCCACCTCGGCTTTGGGTTTTTCGATAAAGCGCTCCACATTACGGGTGCCGTCAGTGCGCTCTGCGCCTTGTTCGATGTAGCCGTAAGCCGTGCTGGGAAAGCTGGGCGCCACGCCAAAAGTGACGATGGCGCCGCCCAGTGCCGCGGCGCGGCCCTGCTCGACCATGGCGGCAAAGGCTGCGGCGTCGGGAATATGGTGGTCTGCCGGGCAAAACAGCAGCAAATCGGCGGGTTGGGCAGCTAAAGCGGCCAGGGCCATTGCGGCGGCGGTGTTGCGGGCAGAGGGCTCCAAAATCACCTTGCCGCGCAATTTGGCATCGTGCAGGGTTTGGGCCACCAAAAACCGGTGCTCGTCTGCCGCCACGCACACCATCGCCGGGTCCACCAGCGAAAG
>CAMDHS010000138.1 GCA_945898115.1 Comamonas sp. lk | reverse complement strand
TGGACAGCAACTCACGCACGGTGCCCATGGCTTCATCGGCGCGGTTGAACACTTCCAGGCCGATCAGGTCAACCCAGTCGTACTCATCGGTACTGGCGGTGGGAAAGCTAGAACGTGCGACGAAAATGCGCGCGCCGCGCAAGGCCTCGGCGGCAGTGCGGTCGAGCACATCATGGGCGCTGGCCACGACGGTGTCGGAATGTTCTTTGGCTTCTTTAATGGCGAGACGCGCCACACCCTCAAAGGTTTTCAAACCCCGTTCAGTTGGTAAAAGAAACCAGCGTTTGGATGAGAAAAGTGCCTCAGGCTCAGGACTGAAGGAGATCACCTTGAACCAGCCTTTGACACCCCAGGCGTCTGCAATTCTTCCGACTTCGATGGCGTCTGCTGGAAGTTCAGCAGCTTCGAGTCCGGCGATCATGCGTTGGGGCGATAAAAAGGGCGCTCGGACGACGGTGTCGCCCTCACGCCCAGTTTTGGCTTAGGCCGCTGGAGCAGCTGCGCTGTGGGCGGCTTGGTTGATCAAACGCTCCACGGTAGGAGAAGCTTGGGCGCCAACGCCCTTCCAGTAGCTCAGACGGTCCTGGGCGATGCGGATGCGCTCTTCATTGGCAGTGGCGATCGGGTTGTAAAAACCAATGCGCTCAATGAAGCGGCCATCACGGCGGGTACGCTTGTCTGCAACGACAATGCTGAAAAACGGGCGGGCTTTAGCACCACCACGAGCGAGTCGAATGACGACCATGATTGTTCCTTTGGGTGGCTGAAATTGATTTCAACCATAAAATTCAGAGTTGAGACACGCAACTGGCCACCCGGCCAGCGACACTCAGAATAGCCTTCCATTATATCTTTTTCTCAAACCATGCCCCTGATTCGCCCCAGTACCGACCTCGACCTGCCCGCAATCACGGCGATTTACCAACACCACGTGCTCACCGGCACCGGTACTTTTGAAATTACCCCTCCTAGGCTGGACGAAATGCGCTCGCGCCGGGCCGATGTTTTATCTAAAGGTCTGCCTTACCTTGTGCTGGAAAACGAGAGGCAGGTGCTGGGTTTTAGCTACTGCAACTGGTTCAAGCCGCGCCCGGCTTACCGCTTTTCAGCCGAAGATTCGATTTATCTTGACCCGCAGGCCGTAGGCATTGGCTGGGGACGCTTGCTCCTTGGCGAGTTGGTGGCCAGCGCGCAGCGTGCTGGCATTCGAAAACTGATTGCCGTGATTGGCGACTCGCAGAACCACGCATCTGTTGGCCTGCACGCATCACTGGGGTTTGAGCACGTAGGCGTTTTGAGCGACTGCGGCTGGAAGTTTGACCGCTGGCTCGATGTGGTGCTAATGGAATGCGCCATCGGCGCCGGCAGCAACCTGCCTGCGCCACAATCGCCAGCATGAAAAACAAAACCATCGCCGTCTGGGCCACCTTAGTCACCGGAACCCTGGGCTTGCAGCGCATCTACCTGACCGGCCGCTACGACGCCTGGGCCGGGCTGGCCCTGGCACCCACGCTGCTGGGTCTTTACGGCGTGCAGCGCGCGCGCAGCCTGGGCTTGGACGACACGCTGAGCTGGGTACTGATTCCCTTGTTTGGCTTTGCATTTGCCGGCTGCGCTATTTCGGCTTTGCGCTATGGCCTGATGGACCCGCCCACTTGGAACCGCCGCTTCAACCCGGGTGCGGACGAAGAAAACAGCGCCGGACAGACCGGCTGGTTCACGGTCATCGGCCTGGCAAGTTCTTTGTTTATCGGCGCCACGGTATTGATTTCGACGCTGGCCTTCAGCTTTCAACGGTATTTTGAATTTACCGCCTAAAAATTCGTGTCCTGACTTTCGGGGCGAGCGACCCGCCCGGATACAAAAAAGCCCTTGCGCGTAGGCCAAGGGCTTTTTGTTTTGGGCCTAAGCCCTAAACGGGCGGGTCCGACCGACAGCGCTTTAGGCCAGTCGCGCCGCGCGCAGCTTGAGCGAAAACTCGCGCAAGGTGGCGATGCCACTGTCTTCTGCGCGGTGGCACCAGGCGGCCAGATCAGCCGTGAGTTGCTCACGGGAAACGGCCGTATTGAGCCACAACTGGCGCAGCTCTTCGCGCATGGTGACCAATTTGTCCAACACCGGCGACGCCACACGGGCCAGCGCCAGCTCGGGGATGACCGAGGCGGGCACTTTTTCCGCGTCGCGGTGCGCCCATTGTTTGGCGGCTTTGATAACGGCGGAGTCCGCGCTGCGCGCTTTCATGGCTGCGAGCTCGTTGTTGACCGTCAACTGCATCTGCTTGGCGTAACCGGCCATGATTTCATAGCGGTTGGCGATCAAGGCCTCTAGGGTCTTCTCGTCTGCCACCGGACGGATGTCGCCATAAGCGGCCTTGGGTGGCGTCTTTTTCACGCGGGCCAAGCCGGCCATTTGCATCAGGCTGATGTACATCCAGCCAATGTCAAACTCATAGGGCTTGACCGACAGCTTGGCCGATGTGGGGTAGGTGTGGTGGTTGTTATGCAACTCTTCACCGGCAATCAGAATGCCCCAAGGCGAAATGTTGGTGCTGGCGTCTGGCGCTTCAAAATTGCGGTAGCCCCAAAAGTGCGCTGCGCCATTGATGATGCCGGCCGCCATGATGGGCGTCCACGCCATTTGCACCGCCCAGACCGACAGGCCGGCCGCGCCAAACAGGAACAAATTAACCACCAACATCAGGCCCACGCCTTGCCAGGAAAAGCGGGTGTACAGATTGCGCTCAATCCAGTCGTCGGGAGTGCCGTGACCGTAGCGGGCCAAGGTTTCCTTGTTTTTGGATTCGGCGCGGTACAACTCGGCGCCTTGCAGCAGCACGGTGCGAATGCCGTAGATATGTGGGCTGTGCGGATCGTCTGCTTGTTCGCACTTGGCGTGGTGCTTGCGGTGGATAGACGCCCACTCCTTGGTCACCTGGCCGGTGGTCAACCACAGCCAGCACCGGAAAAAATGCGAAGCGATGGGGTGCAGGTCCAAAGCGCGGTGCGCCTGGTGGCGATGCAAAAACACGGTGACGCTGATCATGGTGACGTGGGTCACACCCAGCGTAAACAAAACAATTTGCCACCAGCTTAACGCCAGGGCACCATGGGCCAACCACTCCAGAACCGCGTTAAACACGACCGAATCAGGCAACAGCATAGGGTTTGAGTCTCTTTATATTTAAAGTAGGAAAAGCCGGCTAATCGAAGTTGTCGTGCTCTGGCGCACCCTTCGACCGCAGCCATTGTAAAAGTCTGGCGGGGTTTTGGCTATCAAATTTTGCGTTTTGGGGGTAAGGCCACGCAACGTCGGGGAAGTTTGCTACTTCTTTTGCCAAATGGCAGCAAAAAATCCATCGGTTGCATGGCGCTGGGGCCACAGGCGCAAGTACTGCTGGCCGCTTTCGCCGCCGGTGCACAGGCTGGCGGCGTCAGCCACCTTCAGGCCGGCGAGCACTTCGCCGGTCACCAGAGGTTCGAAATCCGGGTTCGCTTCAGAAAACGCGGCCGCAATGGCTTCGTTTTCTTGGGGCAGAACGCTGCAGGTCGCATAGACCAGGCGCCCGCCCGACTTAAGCAGGCGCGAGGCACTTTGCAAAATTGCTACCTGCTTGACGGCCATCTCATCCACCGCCTGCGGGCTTTGGCGCCATTTCAGGTCTGGGTTGCGCCGCAACGTGCCCAGGCCGGTACAGGGCGCATCCACCAGCACACGGTCGATTTTTCCGGACAGGCGCTTGACGCGATCGTCGCGCTCATGGGCAATAGCTGCCGGGTGCACATTGGACAGACCGCTGCGCGCCATGCGTGGTTTGAAAGAATCGAGCCGGTGCGCCGAGGTGTCAAATGCGTACAGGCGACCGGTGCTGCGCATAGAAGCACCAATGGCCAGCGTCTTGCCGCCCGCGCCAGCGCAAAAGTCCACCACCATTTCGCCGCGCTTGGCGTCAAGCAGCAGTGCGAGCAGTTGCGAGCCTTCGTCCTGCACTTCAAAGTCGCCACGCAAAAAGCCTTCGCTCTTGTTGAGCGCTGGTTTGCCAGCAATACGCAGACCCCAAGGCGAATACGGCGTGGCGACGGCCTTGATACCTGCCTTGGCCAAATCTTTTTGCACGTCCGCGCGCTTGGCCTTGAAGTCGTTGACGCGTAAATCGAGTCCGGCGCCGCGGTTGAGTTGCTCCACCAGCGACCAGAACTCGTCGCCCAACTGGTCTTTGAGCGGCTGCACCAGCCACTCGGGCAGGTTGTGGCGGTGGCGTTCCATCAGTTCGGCGGGGCTGACTTTTTCGCAGTTATCTAGCCAGTTGGTTTCTTGTTCGGTCAGGGCGCTGCGCAAAAAGTCGCCGGGGCCGTAAAAGCCCAGGATCGCCAAGCGCCGCTCTTTGGGGCCGCTGCCCGACGGCGCCAAATGGTCAAACAACAGCTTTTTGCGCAAAACGGTATAAACCGTCTCGGCCATGGTTGCGCGTTCCCGGGGGCCGAGGCCCCGATTTTCACGGAAAAAACGGGAAACAATCGCGTCTGCGGGGTGGTCAAATTTAAGGGTGAGCCGGACCAACTCGGCGCAGGCTTCTAATAGAGCTTTTGGATGCATAGATGAGCATTGTCCCATGAGCGAAGAAAAACTCCCCCCATTGATCTGCACACCGCCCGGTTTGTACCGCCACTATAAGGGCGGCATGTACCGTGTCGAGGGCACGGTGCGCCACAGCGAAAGTCTGGAGCCCATGACGCTGTACCGCGCGTTGTACGGCGAGCAAGGCCTGTGGGTGCGCCCAGCGGCCATGTTTGGCGAGACTGTTGACGTTGACGGCACCTTGCAACCCCGGTTCCAGAAAATCGACGCCCTGCCCCAGGTGCCAGGCGCCGCTAACCCGGCCTAAACGCGCACTTGCGTCGCCAGCCAGTTGCGAATGGCACGCGGGTAGATGATGTGTTCGGTCGCCAATATCCGCGCGGCCAGCATCTGCTCGGTGTCGCCGGGCAAAACGGGTAACGCCGACTGCTCCAGAATCGCCCCGGCATCGAGCTCGGCGCTGACCTGGTGCACGGTGGCGCCGGCGTATTTGCAGCCGGCGTCAATGGCGCGCTGGTGCGTGTGCAAACCGGTAAATGCGGGCAGCAGCGAGGGATGGATATTGAGCAACCTTCCTGCGTGCTGCGCCACAAATCCCGGCGTCAATATCCGCATGAAACCGGCCAACACCACCAAAGTCGGGCGCGTCGGCTGGTCGTAGCGGGCAATTGCGGTGGCCAGCGCTTGGTCAAAGTCTGTGCGGCTAGCGTAGGCGCTGTGGCTTAGCACCTCGGTGGCAATACCCTGCTCGCGCGCCAGGCGCAGGCCCCCGGCGTCTGGCTTATTGCTAATGACGGCCACCACCTGGGCGCCAAACTGCGCGGCCCAGGCCTCTTTTTGCGCAGCGCGCACGATGGCAGCCATATTGGAGCCACCGCCCGAGATAAGGATGACGATGGGCTGGGGCTTTGGCTTGATTTGCATACAGGCGGCATTATCGCAAGCGCCCTCCCCGGCAATCAAACCCATGCAACCGCAAGAAATGTCGCACGTCGGACAAATAAAAAAGAACGATCGTGCTAAAACTGGGGTAGTTCGCCTTGGACCTCAACCGTATTGACTAATTGGAGCGCCCGCTATGGATTTGGCATTCACCCCTGAAGAACAGAAATTTCGCGAAGAAATTCGTGGCTGGGTTCACGAACACCTGCCCGCCGACATCTCGCACAAAGTGCACAACGCCCTGCAACTGACGCGCGAAGACATGCAGCGCTGGGGCAAGATTTTGGGCAAAAAGGGCTGGCTAGGCCACGCCTGGCCCACAGCCTTTGGCGGCCCGGGCTGGAGCGCCACGGAAAAACACCTGTTTGAAGAAGAATGCGCCCTGGCTGGCGCCCCCCGCGTCGTGCCCTTCGGCCCGGTGATGGTGGCGCCTGTGATCATGGCCTTTGGCAACGCCGAGCAGCAGCAGCGCTTTCTGCCCGGCATTGCCAGCGGCGACGTCTGGTGGAGCCAGGGCTACAGCGAACCCGGCTCCGGCTCGGACCTGGCCTCGGTCAAAACCAAGGCCGAACGCGTGGGCGACAAATACATCGTCAACGGCCAAAAAACCTGGACCACGCTGGGCCAGTACGGCGAATGGATTTTTTGCCTGGTGCGCACCAGCAACGAAGGCAAACCACAAACCGGCATCAGCTTTTTGCTGATCGACATGAAATCGCCCGGCGTCACCGTACGCCCCATCATCTTGCTCGACGGCAGCGCCGAAGTAAACGAAGTCTTTTTTGACAATGTAGAAGTGCCCGCCAACAACCTGGTTGGCGAAGAAAACAAGGGCTGGAACTACGCCAAATACCTGCTGGCCCACGAGCGCACCAATATTGCCGACGTGAACCGCGCCAAACGCGAACTCGAGCGCCTCAAGCGCATTGCCAAGGCCGAGGGCGTGCTCGACGACAGCCGCTTCCGTGACGAGATCGCCAAGCTTGAAGTGGATGTGATCGCCCTGGAAATGATGGTCTTGCGCGTGCTGGCCGGCGAAAAAGCGGGCAAGCAAACCATGGACATTGCCAGCTTGCTCAAAATTCGTGGCAGCGAGATTCAGCAGCGCTACAGCGAACTGATGATGCTCGCCGCCGGCCCGTTTGCCCTGCCCTTGATCCGCGAGGCCATGGAGGCTGGCTGGCAAGGCGACTCGGTGGGCCACGCCCACTGCGCACCCCTGGCGTCGACCTATTTCAATATGCGCAAGACCACGATTTACGGCGGCAGCAACGAAGTGCAGCGCAACATCGTCTCGCAATTCGTGCTCGGCTGATCGCATCGCGCCCCCGACAGCAACCCCACACATCAAGGACAAGACCATGGATTTCGATTTTTCTGACGACCAGGAACAACTGCGCGACGCGGTGCGCAAATGGGTGGACAAGGGCTATAGCTTTGACCGCCGCCGCGCAACCGAGAAAGCCGGTGGCTTTGACCGCGCCGCCTGGACTGAACTGGCCGAACTCGGCCTGTGCGGCCTCTATATTCCCGAAGACGACGGCGGCCTGGGCATGGGACCTGTCGAAGGCATGGTGGTGATGGAAGAGCTGGGGCGCGGCATCGTGCTCGAACCGCTCAGCCAGGCGCTGATTTCCGGCGCGGTAGTCGCCAACTACGCCGACGCCGCCACCAAAGCCGCTTGGCTGCCACGCATCAGCAGCGGTGAAGCGCTGGTGGTGCTAGCCTACCAAGAACGCGGCGCGCGCTATGCGCTTGACGTGTGCAAAACCACGGCCACTGCCGTGGGCGGCGGCTACCAGTTGCAGGGCCAAAAAAGCTTGGTGTCTGTAGGCGACCAGGCTGACGCTTTTTTGGTGAGCGCCCAACTCGGTGGCGAGATCGCCTTGTTTTTGGTAGAGCGTACTAGCAGCGGAGTAAGTTGCCAGGGCTACGGCACACAAGACGGCAGCCGCGCTGCCGAAGTGCATTTCGACCACACCAGTGCAAGCTTGGTGACTTTGGAAGGCCTGAGCGCGCTGGAGCATGCCGTAGACATCGGCATTGCCGCCACCTGCGCCGAAGCCGTGGGCGTGATGGACAAAGCCATGACCGTGACCGCCGAATACCTGATGACGCGCAAGCAGTTTGGCGCTGTGATTGGCAGCTTCCAGGCCCTGCGCCACCGCGCTGCCGACATGAAAATGCAATTGGAGTTGGCCCGGTCCATGAGCTTCTACGCCAGCCTCAAACTCAATGCGCCCGCGCCAGAGCGCCGCTCGGCAATGGCGCGCGCCAAGTACCAACTCGGCTCGTCCATGCGCTTTGTCGGCCAGCAAGCGGTGCAACTGCACGGCGGCATTGGCGTGACCAACGAGTACATCGTGAGCCACTACTTCAAGAAGCT
>CAMDHS010000137.1 GCA_945898115.1 Comamonas sp. lk | reverse complement strand
CATACTGCTCCACGCATTTCACCAGCTCGGGTATGGACGTGGCCGGGTCCACGCCGGGCGACTGCGGCAGCATGGCCGCGGGAATGAAGGAATCAGGGAAGAGCTGCGCCACCCGAAAGCACAGCTCATTGCAAATCGCAGCCCAGGTGGACGAGACCTGAAAGTCACCAATGTGATGGGCCATAAAGCTCGCGCGCGGGCTAAAGACCGTCAGGTCGCTGCCGCGCTCGCGCATTTTGGCCAGCTGGTTGAGTTCAATCGACTCGCGCAGTTCGTCGTCGCTGATTCTGAGGTCAGACACTTTGGGCATGAGCGCCGCGTCCTGGATGCCGGCGATTTGCTGCTTACGCCAAGTCTCCAGCGCCTGGGGCGCGGTGGTGTAGTGGCCGTGCACGTCGATGATCATGGGCGTAGGTCTTTCAAAAAGTGGGGGCGTCAGGCCGCAGGGTTGGCAAAGTTCAGCGGCAGGCCAACGTAGTTCTCAGCAATCGACCGCAAGCCCGCCTGCGAATGCATGAGGTAATCCAACTCGGCCTCTTTGAGGCGGGCGTCGATGGCCGCATCGGTCGGAAACTGGTGCATCAGCGTGGTGAACCACCACGAAAAGCGTTCGGCCTTCCAGATGCGGCGCAGGCACTGGGCGGAATAGGCCTCAATCCCGGCGTCGGAGCGCTCCAGAAAGAAGTCTTGCAAGGCCTGGGACAAATACTTCACATCGCTGGCGGCCAGGTTCAAGCCCTTGGCGCCCGTGGGCGGCACGATGTGCGCGGCGTCTCCGGCCAAAAACAGGCGGCCAAAGCGCATGGGCTCGGTCACAAAGCTGCGCAGCGGCGCAATACTTTTCTCAATGGACGCACCTGTGACCAGATCGGCACGCGCTTGCGCGTCCAGGCGCAGGCGCAACTCGGCCCAAAAAGCATCGTCCGACCACTGGTCCAGCGAGTCAGTCAGCGGCACTTGCAGGTAGTAGCGGCTGCGCGTGGCGCTGCGCTGCGAACACAGGGCAAAGCCGCGTGGGCTGTTGACGTAAATGAGCTCGTGGTGCACCGGAGGCGTGTCCGACAACAGTCCCAACCAGCCAAAGGGGTAGACCTTTTCAAACTCTTTGATAGCCCCACGCGGCACGCTGGCGCGGCACACGCCGTGAAAGCCATCGCAGCCAGCAATAAAGTCGCAGTTGATCTCGAATGACTCGCCACCCTTGTCAAACCAGACGCGCGGATGGTCAGTATCAAAGTCCAGCACCTGCACCTCGCCGGCCTCGTAATACGTGGGCAACCCGGCTTGCGTGCGCGCGTCCATCAGGTCGCGTGTAACCTCGGTCTGGCCATAGACCATTACGTTTTGGCCGCCGGTGAGCGCGGACAAATCCACCCGGTGGCGTTGACCGGCAAACAGCATGTCAAAGCCACTGTGTACCAAGCCGTCGCGGTGCATGCGCGCCCCCACTCCGGCCTCGTCAAGCAAGTGCATGGTGACTTGCTCGAGCACGCCAGCGCGGATGCGGCCCAGCACGTAGTCCGGGCTTTGGCGCTCCACAATCACCGCGTCAATGCCCGCCTTGTGCAGCAACTGGCCCAGCAGCAACCCGGCGGGACCAGCGCCAACAATGGCCACCTGGGTACGAATGGAACGGGTCATGGGGTCAGGCCTTAAACGTGTGTACCAGCACCAAAGAAATGGACGGGAATGCCAGCAGCAGCGCAATGCGCATAAAGTCTGAGACCAAGAACGGCACCACGCCCTTGAAGGTTTCCACCAGCGGCACGTCTTTGGCCAGGCGGTTGATGATGAACACGTTCATGCCCACCGGCGGATGCACCAGTCCAATCTCCACCACCATCAGCGCCAAAATGCCAAACCACACGCTCTTGTCGGTGCTGCTCATGCCGTAAAAGTCCAGGCCCATGACCACCGGGTAAAAGATCGGAATGGTCAGCAAAATCATGGCCAGGCTGTCCATCACGCAGCCCAAGAAGATGTAAATCACCAAAATCGCCACCATCACCACCATCGGGCTCAAGGCGCTGGCCTGCACCCAGGCAGCCAGCTCTACGGGCATTTGCGAAAGGGCCAGCGCGGTGTTGAGCATGTCGGCTCCCAGCAGCACCAGGTAAATCATGGCCGTGGCCTGCGCCGTGCCCAAAATACTGTCCACCACGCCGCGCCCCCGCATGCCGCCGCTGACTACGGCCAGCACGCCGCAAGCTGCCGCGCCAATGGCTGCCGCCTCGGTCGGGTTGGCCCAACCGCCGTAAATGCCCACGATCACCACCAAGAACACCAGTAGCACCGGCGCCACATGCAGCGTGGCGTTCAGGCGCTCGCTCCAGGGCGCGTGCGGGCCCGCCGGGCCAGACTCTGGGCGCAGGGTGACCATGATCTTGATAACAAGCATGTAGCCCACCGTGGCAATCAGCCCCGGCAACACTGCTGCCATGAACAGCTTGCCAATCGACTCCTGCGTCAGAATGGCATAAATAACCAGCGGCACCGAAGGCGGAATCATGATGCCCAGCGTGCCCCCGGCAGCCAGTGCACCGGTAGCCAAGGAACCCGAATAGCCAAAGCGGCGCAGCTGCGGCAAAGCCACCTGCCCCATGGTGGCCGCCGTGGCCAGGGATGAGCCGCAAATCGCACCAAAGCCGGCACAGGCGCCAATGGCCGCCATGGCAATCCCACCCTTGAAGTGGCCCATAAAGGCCTCGACAAAGCGAAACAGCGCCGCGCTAAGCCCACCGTGGGTGGCAAACTGCCCCATCAGCAAAAACAGCGGAATCACCACAATGTCGTAGTTCGACAGGCGCGCATAGGCCAGGTTTTTCAGAAAATTGAGCAGCGGCAGCGCCTGCCCGTCGGTCAGGTAAAAGTAGCCCGCAGCACCCGCCGTGAACATCGCAATGCCGATGGGCACGCGCAGCACCAATAGCAGCATCAGGCCGCAAAAAATCACGCCGCCAATAGCAATGCCGCTCATGCTCTGGCTCCGGTCAAGGCACTGGCCCGCAGGTGCAGCGCCAGCATGTAAAAGCCGGCCAGCGCCAGCAGCACAAAACCGGGCACCATCAATATCTGCGCCAGCCACAGCGGCCAGCCCAAAATCATGCTGGTCTCACCCGCTTCTCGGATGGACAAGGCGCCCACCAAGGCACGCCAAGTCACCACACTGCCAAACAGGCCCACCAGAGCCGAACCCAATGCTTCCAGGCGGTGCACGGTTTTGGCACTGGCGCGGGCGGTAAAAAAGTCCACTTTCACATCCCCGCCATTGAGGTGGCAATAGGCAAAAAAACTGGCGGAGGCAAAGGCCGCTGCCATTTGCAAAATTTCCACATCACCGGGCACCGGTGCAGAGAAAAGCTTGCGCCCCACGATGCTGACAATGCTCATGGCCACCAGCGCCAAAAACACCAAGCCTCCCAGCAGCGCCAGCCACTGGCAGCTTGAGAAAAGACGACGCCCAAAGGGGCCGAAGTCGTGCACCGTCAACGCGCCGGGCGCAGAAGTATGGGTTTCTTGCATGGAAATTCCTTCGTGCGCCTGCGCCCGCCCCGGGGCCGGGGCGGCGCGCACCCTCATTCAATTGAATGGCCAAGGGTTTGGTACGGCACACCGCCCCAAAGCCCAGGGGCCAAATTACTTGTCGCTGTTCTTGGCGATCAAGGCGCGGGCGCTGTCGAGCAGTTGCTTGCCATTGGCGCCCTTGGCCGTCACGTCCGCCACCCAGGCGTCGGTCACTGTTTGACCCACCTTTTTCCAGCTCTCAAGCTCGGATTTGGGAATCACATTGGTGGTGTTCTTGGTGGTGAGTTTTTTGCCTTCCACGTCCGCTGCCAAAAAGGCCTTGCCTGCAATGCCTGAGAGCGACTTGCCGCTGTTGGCGTCAATCACCTTTTTCAGGTCTGCGGGCAGGCTGTCGTACTTGGCCTTGTTCATGGCCAGCACAAACACCGAGGTGTAAATCGCGGGCTCCACCGGATCGGTCTCGGAATGGAACTTCACCAGTTCCTGGATCTTGACAGCGGGCACCACCTCGTAGGGCACCAAAGCACCGTCGATCACCGACTTGGCCAAGGCCTCGCTCACCTGCGGCACGGGCATGGCCACGGGCGTGGCGCCCAGAGCTGCGAGCATTTTGTTGGTCTGGCGCGTAGGAGCGCGCACTTTCATGTCTTTCAGATCGGCCATCACCTTGATGGGCTTGTTGACCATGTGGAACACACCGTCGCCGTGCACATGAAAGGCCAGCGGATGGATGTCCTTGAACTCCCCCATGTCATTGAGCTGCACGTAGTCCCACACCGCCTTGCTGGTGGCCTCGGGGCTTTGCATCATGAAAGGCAGTTCGAACACTTCCACCAAGGGAAAGCGCCCGGCCGAATAACCAAGCAGCGTCCACGTCACATCGACCACGCCGTCCTTGACCTGGTCAAACAGCTGGGGCGGCGTACCACCGAGCTGCATAGACGGGTAAATCTGGCACTTCATTTTGTCACCCGACTCCTGGGCAATGCGGTCGCACCAGGGCTTGATGAACATGGTTTGCGCGGCCGACCCGGCGGGCAAGAAATGGTGCAGTTTCAGCGTCACGGTTTGCGCCGACGCGGCCAAGGCGCAAGCCAGCACGGGCAGCGCCAGCAGGGTTTTCAAAGCTTTCATTCTGGTGTCTCCTGTAATAAAAATCTTATTTCGCTATCACTTAATACCGTCCCACACCGATGCGGGCACGAACACTTCTCCGCGCATGAGCAAGCGCGCGGTGCGCAGCAAGGCAGCGCGGGTCACATTGTGTGGCTTGGCGGGGTCCAGACCCAGCGCCACACTAAATTCTCCGGTGGGGTGTTCCACCGACACGGTTTGCTCAAGCCCGTGCTCGGACATCTCCGCCACGCCCTCGCAGACCGAGCCCGGCATCACGCAGGCCGTGCCGACCGTCACAGCTGCCAGCACGCCAATGGCGTCATGGCAGACGTGGGGAATAAAGCTGCGCGTGCTCAAGGTGCCGCCAGCGCGCGGCGGCGCAATCAGGGTCATTTTGGGATAGTTCTTTTTGGACACATCGCCCAAGCCCATCAGCACCGAGACTTGCAAGCGCAGCGCCTCAATGCGGGCCTTGAGAGCTACATCCGCATTGAGCTCCGTCACGCTTTCATAGCCGGTGCAGCCCAAGTCGTCGGCCCTGAAAATCACCAGCGGCATACCGTTGTCGATGCAGGTCACGTTCAGGGTAAAGGGCTGCAGGCCCGGGGCGTTCACCGTTACGCGGTCTTTGACCCGGCCCGTGGGCAGCAAGCCGTCGCAGACCGAGCCCGCCGTGTCCAAAAAATTGATGGTCACCGGTGCGGACGTGCCGGGCGCGCCGTCCATGCGCGCGCTGCCTTCATACTGCACCACGCCGCCCCGGGTGTCTACCGTGATGTCGCACTGCGTGCCGGTATTGCGCGTGAGCACGCGCAAGGTGGTGCTGTCACCCTGGGGCTGCACCATGCCGGTCTCCAGCGCAAAGGGCAGCACAGCAGCCAGCATATTGCCGCAGTTGGGTGTGGTGTCCACCGTGTCCTTGTCGGGCTGGATTTGCGCAAACAAAAAGTCCAGATCCACCCCGGCCTCTTGGCTGAGACTAACGATGCCGACCTTGCTGGTCAGCGGGTGGGCGCCGCCAATACCGTCAATCTGCCGCGCATCGGGCGAACCCAGGGCCGCCAGCAACACGCGGTCGCGGATGGCCAGGTCTTGCGGCAAATCCGCCGCGTTAAAAAGCGGCCCCTTGGACGTACCGCCGCGCATCAGCAGGCAAGGAATCGCAGTTTGGGAGGCTATGGGCATGAAAGCAAAGGACGGCAAGTGGAGTGGGCGCATTTTGCTGAGCAAAGGCCTGCGCCACAAGCCCACAGACCATCTATCAGATAGATGAAAAATGCATAACGCAATAGGCGTCATGCAAAAATAGCGAAAAGAGGGCCCGGCCATGGATCTCAAACAACTCGAATACTTTGTGCGCGTGGCCGAGCTCGGCAGCTTTACCCGTGCCGCCGCCGCGCTGAACACCAGCCAGCCCATGCTCAGCCGCCAGGTGCGACTGCTGGAAGTGGAACTGCACCAGACCCTGCTCACGCGCAACGGCCGGGGCGCAGCGCCCACCGAGGCCGGACAACTGCTGCTCGAACACGGGCGCGGCATCCTGCACCAGGTGGCCCGTGCGCGCGATGACCTGGCGCGCGTGCGCGGGGGGCTGGCCGGGCGCGTGGCCCTGGGGCTGCCGCCCAGCGTGGCGCGGGTGCTGACCGTGCCCTTGACACGTGCCTTTCGCCTGCAATTGCCACAAGCCCAGTTATCCATCAGTGAGGGCCTGTCCACAGCCATGCAAGACGGCCTGACCACCGGGCGCCTGGACATTGCCGTGCTTTACAACACCAGCTCGGTGCCCGGCCTGGAAGTCAGCCCCCTGACGCGCGAGGAACTGCTCTTGGTGCAAGCCCGGCCGCCCGGCCTGCAAGAAGACCCACCACCCGGGCCCATCCCCCTGCAAGAGATCGCCGCCCTGCCGCTGGTCATCCCCAGCCGCCCCAACGCGATCCGCATGTTTGTGGAGTCGGAGATGGCGGCGCTGGGCTGCCGCCCCCATATTGCCCTGGAAATTGACGGCATCTCTGCCATTTTGGATCTGGTGGACGACGGCGCTGGTTGTGCCATCCTCTCGCGCAATGCGGTGGCTCGCTCAACGCGGCCCAGCGCTTTTTCCATGCGGCCTATTGTGGTCGGCGCCCTGCCCCTGCGCATCGGCCTGAGCCTGGCGCTCAGCGCCTCGCGCCCCACCACCCTGACGCAGCAGGCCACCTTGGCGCTGCTCCAAAAAACCGCACTGGCATTGCTCTGAGACAAGGGGCCAGAGTCGGTCGAAGCAATCAAGCGGTGGCGATAGCCTCAGGGTTGAGTGGCGTCACCGCCCGCGCGTTCACCAGATAGCCCACCAGGTTGTCCACCGCCAAATCGGCCATGGCGCGGCGCGTGCCTTCGGTGGCGCTGGCAATATGGGGGGTGAGCACCACATTGGGCACCGTGAGCAAGTCCGGGTGGACGCTGGGTTCGCCCTCATACACGTCCAGACCGGCGGCAGCAATCACCCGGTTTTTGAGTGCCTGCGCCAGCGCAGCGTCGTCCACAATGCCGCCGCGCGCAATATTGATTAAGGTGGCCGTGGGCTTCATCATGGCCAGTTCTGGCGCGCCAATGCTGTGGTGCGCGGCAGCGCTGTAGGGCAGCACCAAGATCAAATGGTCCGCCGTGGCAAGCAGTTCCTGCTTGCTCACATAACGCGCTTTGCATTCCTGCTCCAGCGCGGCGCTCAGGGGTGATCGATTGTGGTAGATCACCTGCATGCCAAAACCAAGTGCACCCCGGCGCGCAATCGCCTGCCCGATGCGGCCCATGCCCAAGATGCCCAGGGTGCTACCGTGCACCTCAGCGCCCGAGAACATGTCATAGCTCCAGCGCGTCCATTGGCCCGCTCGCAAAAAGTGCTCGCTCTCAGTCACCCGCCGCGCCGTGGCCATGAGCAGCGCAAAGCCAAAGTCCGCCGTGGTCTCTGTCAGCACGTCGGGGGCATTGGTACCCAAGACGCCAGCGGTCGTCATGGCCTCGAGGTCAAAATTGTTATAGCCCACCGTCATGTTGGCGCAAATCTTCAGGTCCGGGCATTGCGCTAACAGCGCGGCGTCGATGCGCTCCACGCCAGTGGTAAACACTCCTATCTTGCCCTGCAGGCGCCTGAGCAGCTCGGCGCGGTCCCAGAGGTCATCCGTGGGGTTGGCCTCCACCTCAAAGTGTGCAGACAGACGCTCAAATACCTGCGGAAAAATCGCGCGGGTAAGCAAAATACGGGGCTTGTGGGTAGAGGAAGTCATCAATTGCCTTGTGTGATGTGAAAAGCCGAAGCGCCTATTCCAGCCAGGTGGTGAAGTCTTGC
>CAMDHS010000136.1 GCA_945898115.1 Comamonas sp. lk | reverse complement strand
ATGCAGGACTGGAACGTGGCCACGGGCTTGCCCGCCATGGATGTGGACAAAGCTGGCTTTGGCCGCTACCAGGCGGCGGACTACGACGAACTGGCCGACTGCCCGGTGGAAATGGGCGCGTTTTGGAGCGGCAGCTTTAGCGCCTGCGGCGTACCCCACCGACTGGTGGTGGCTGGCGCTTTGCCTTCGTTTGACGGCGCGCGCCTGTTGCGCGACACCCAAAAAATCTGCGAAACCCAGTTGCAGTTTTGGCACGCCGAGGGCGACCCTGCGGCCAAGCACCTGGCCGACAAGGCGCCGTTTGCCCACTATGTGTTCTTTTTGAATGCCGTGGACGACAGCTATGGCGGCCTGGAGCACCGCAATTCCACCGCGTTGATCGCCGCCCGACGCGACTTGCCGCGCCGCAATGACGCCAAAACCAGCGACGGCTCCACCACGCTCTTGGGCCTGATCAGCCACGAATACTTTCACACCTGGAACGTCAAGCGCCTGCGCCCGGCCGAATTTGCGCGCTACGACTACGCCCAAGAAAACTACACCGAGCTGCTCTGGTTTTTTGAGGGCTTTACCAGCTATTACGACGACTTGCTGCTGCGCCGCGCAGGGTTGATCGACGACGCGGTCTACTTCAAACTGCTCACCAAAACCGCCAACCAGGTGCTGCAAACCCCAGGCCGCGCGCTGCAAACCGTGGCCCAAGCCAGCTTTGACGCCTGGGTCAAGTACTACCGCCAAGACGAAAACACCCCCAACGCCACGGTGAGCTACTACACCAAGGGCGCGCTGGTGGCCCTGTGCCTTGACCTGAGCTTGCGCGCCGAGGGCAAAACCACGCTCGACGCCGTAATGCGCGGTCTGTGGACCCGCTGCGCTGGCGGCCCGATGGCAGAGGCCGATTTGCTGGTGGTGCTGCAAGACCAAACCGGCCGCAGCTGGGCCAAAGAGTGCAAAGCCTGGGTCCACAGAACGCGCGAACTGCCGCTCAAACCGCTACTGCAAGCCCAAGGCCTGCAAGTCCACGAAGACCCGGCCCAAATGGCCCAGCGCCTGGGCCTGCGCGCCAGTGATGCCAATGGCACGGTGACTATCAAAGCCGTGCTGCGCGGAGGCGCTGCGGAGAACGCAGGCTTTGCGGCGGGCGACGAATGGCTGGCTGTTGACGTGGGCGCGCGCGGGCAGGGTGGGTCTTGGCGGTTGAATAAGCTAGACGACTTGGCGCTGCTCTTGGGGCCTGAGCGCCGGGCCACGGCGCTGGTGTCACGCGACAAGCGCCTCCTGCGCCTGCCGCTGGTCTTGCCGCTGGGGGTAACGACCTGGCGCATCGCCAACGCCGGGCGTGCCGCCGGGCGTTGGCCTTCATAGACAACAGCATTCCTTGCGCCAACTTGCCTAATTGAGCCGATTGGCCTTGAGGCCCCGCGCGATGGCGCAATAGCCGTCGCGCAGCAGTGACTCGTTCCACTGCTCTTTGGTCATGAACTTGTCGGCAAACTCCTGCGCCGCCTTGTCGCCCAGCGACTTGCGCACCGTTTCCAGGTTTTTTTGGTAGGCCAGCACCTCGCGCTTGCATTGGTCCAGGATGAAAGTGGGTGTGCCGGCGGCAGCGGAGTTGCCTTGGGCCCAGCTTGTGCCCAGGTGCAGGGCGAGCAATATAGAAAAAGCAATCAGGTTCAGCACCTTGCGCGGCGAAGGGTGCCGGCCATAAGTGCTCGGGTAAGTGGAAAAGCGCACGGCAACTCCCAACAAAATTGGTATTGAGCCCAACCTTGTCTGCACGCTTGCGGTTTTCAAGCTAGAACAGCGGGCCAGGAAAAAATGCGCGGTACGCCAGGGCGCGTGCATTGACGCCCTTTAAGCATACAGTTTTCATAATGGCAATTGAAATGCAGGGGGTCCTGCAAGCGATGGCGCATCTGGGCAGGCGCCTTGGTCCTGGCAGGCGGGGGTTATTTCCCCGTAAATTGCGCCGGCCGCTTTTCCAAAAACGCTGTCGCGCCCTCGATGTAGTCGTGCGTGGCGCCCATGGCGGACTGGGTGTCGCGCTCCACGTCCAGGTGCGTGCTTAAGGACCGGGTGCTGGCGCCTTGCAGCAGGGCGCGGGTGGCCACCAGCGCGGTGGTGGGCATCACAGCCAGGCGCGAGGCCAAGGCCAGGGCGGCGGCCAGGGGGTCTTCGGCCACGTCCCAAATCATGCCCCACTCTTTGGCCTGGGCTGCGCCCAGTTTGTCGCCGGTCATGGCCAGCGCCAGGGCGCGCGCCAGGCCCAGGCGTTCCACCAGCAGCCAGCTGCCGCCGGCGTCGGGCACCAGGCCAATCTTGCTAAAGGCCTGGATAAAGCTGGCCGTGGGCGCGGCAATGGCAATGTCGCAGGCCATCGCCAGGCTGGCGCCCGCGCCGGCCGCTACGCCATTGACCGCCGCTATGCAGGGCATGCGCAGCGACTGGAGGCGCCGGGTCGTGGGGTTAAAGGCCTGATCTATCACCGGGCCGGGGTTGGCGCGCTTGGCCATGTCGGGGCCGGGCGAGAAGTCAAAGTCTCCCAGGTCGGCCCCGGCGCAAAAGCCCCGTCCCGCGCCGGTAATCACGCAGGCGCGAATAGTCGGGTCGGCTTCGGCCAGGTCCAGCGCAGCCCACAGGTCGTGGTGCATGGCGCGGGTAAAGCTGTTGAGCGCGGTGGGGCGGTTGAGCGTAATCAGCGCCACGTTGGCGCGCGCTTCAAACAAAACGGTGCTGTCGGTCATGGAGGGTTCCTGCGAAGTTGTTGTACTTGTAAACAAGGGGTGGGGAGCGCTGGTTATAGTGGCACTTTGACCACTTTAGCGCACCTTATCGGCACATCATCATGACTTACGAATGCATCACCACCCGTATCGAAGGCGACAAAGTTGCCATCATCACCCTGAATCGCCCCAAGCAGCTCAATGCGCTCAACGACCAGTTGATGGACGAGCTCGGTGCCGCCTTGCAGGGTTTTGACGCCGATCCGGCCCTTGGTTGCATGGTCATTACCGGCAGCGAAAAAGCCTTTGCCGCAGGCGCCGATATCGCCGCCATGGCCAAGTACAGCTTTGCCGAGGTGTATGGCTCCAACTACATCTCGCGCAATTGGGAAACTATCCGCTCCATCCGCAAGCCCGTGATCGCAGCGGTCAGCGGCTTTGCCCTGGGCGGCGGCTGCGAGCTGGCCATGATGTGCGACTTCATCATCGCCGCCGACAACGCCCGCTTTGGCCAGCCCGAGATCAAGCTCGGCGTGATTCCGGGCGCCGGCGGCACCCAGCGCCTGCCGCGCGCCGTGGGCAAGTCCAAGGCCATGGACATGGCACTGACCGGACGCATGATGGACGCGGCAGAAGCCGAACGCGCTGGCCTGGTCAGCCGTGTGGTGCCCCTGGCCAGCCTGATGGACGAGGCGCTCGCCGCCGCCCTGATGGTGGCCAGTTTCTCGCAGCTCGCCACCATGGCCGCCAAAGAGAGCGTGAACCGCGCCTTTGAGAGCGGCCTGTCCGACGGCGTGATGTTCGAGCGCCGCTTGTTCCACGCGCTGTTTGCCACCGCCGACCAAAAAGAAGGCATGGACGCCTTCATGGCCAAGCGCTCCGCCGTGTTCACCCACCAGTAATCGCGGCACCGGGCAGGGCAGCGTTTCTGGCTATAATTTGCGCCTTCGGTGATATAGCTCAGTTGGTTAGAGCGCAGCATTCATAATGCTGATGTCGGTGGTTCAAATCCACCTATCACCACCAAATTTGCCCGCAAGGGACACTAAACCCGCTCTGGCCAAGGCTGAAGCGGGTTTTTTGTTGTCTCATGAAGACTCACGATGTACCATGACATACCAACGCTTTGTTGGCACTTTTGTTGATACCTGCGAGCAGCAACGGGTGTCAATAGATCAGATACCAACAAGCTGAGGGCTAAATGGCACTTACAGACACGTTTGTCAGGGGCGTAAAGCACTCCGGGAAGCCGGTCGGTGACAAGTACAGCGATGGTCATGGCATGTACTTGTTCGTCAAGGCAACAGGGAAATATTGGCGCCTCGCCTATCGTTTTGCAGGGAAACAAAAGACGCTTGCGTTGGGTGTTTACCCGGCAGTTTCGCTGGCGGAGGCTAGGGCGAGCAGAACAAAAGCACGCGAGAATCTAGCCAAAGATATTGACCCGAGTGCGATCAAGCGGGTCGAAAAAGCGGCCAAGCTCACAACCTCAGAAAACACCTTTAAGGCGATTGCTCTTGAATGGCACGGCACCAAGGTTAGCGGATGGTCAAAAACCCATGCTGAAACCACCATGGAAAGGATGGAGAAAAATATCTTTCCGTGGCTGGGCGCGCGACCCTTAATGGATATTGAAGCGCCGGAGGTGCTTGCTGCTCTTCGCAGAATTGAAGCTCGGGGTGCGATTGACACCACCCATCGTGTGAAATCGATCTTAAGCACTGTGTTCCGCTTTGCAATTGCAACTGGCCGGGCTGTGCGAAATCCAGCCGCTGATGTCGGCGTCGCACTCAAGACGACGGTGAGAGGTCATCATCCGGCAATCACGGAACCCAAGCGTTTTGCCCAAATGCTGCGTGACATTTACGCCTACTCGGGTAGCAACATCACACGAGCGGCAGTCAAAATTCACGCACTGACCTTTCAGCGGCCCAACGAAATACAGGGAATGGAGTGGTCAGAGGTTGACCTTGAAGCTGGTGTATGGATCGTCCCAGCATCACGCATGAAAGGGGTACTTGAACGTAAGGCCCACGGGGATGCCCATACAGTCCCGCTTTCCAAGCAGACGGTTGAAGTCATCAAAGATTTGCAACCACTGACCGGACACGGCCCAAAGGTATTCCCAAGTGAACGCGGAGAGGGCCGCAGTATCAGCGAGAACACAGCGCGACAAGCTTTGCGTAGTATGGGGTACCTTGACCACGTACCCCACGGCTTCAGGGCTTCCGCCCGGACTCTGATCCGTGAGGAACTGCACTACGACAAAGAAGTTATTGAGCGTCAGCTCTCCCATGGGAGTGACGAGGCCTTGGGCGGTGCCTACGATCGTACGCAGTTCTTGGTAGAACGTGCACGAATGATGCAGGAGTGGGCTGATTACCTAGACAAACTGAGAGTTGGGGCAGACGTCATTCAATTACGAACAATGGCGGGGTAAAGCACGCGCAGGCTTAATGCGCTGGTGCGTTGAGAGTCGATCGCCGTTAGATTGACCAGGCCAAAATTGGTAATTTGACACGTTGCGATGCATGGTGATATGCTTCGCTCAACCAACGTTCTTGGGTACGTAGGCTGAGACGGGCTTCCATAAACAGTGGCAGTTACGACAGACCAGACCTAAGTCTCTTTATCGTTTGCCATGGTGCCATGCTGTTCTATGGGGGCGTAAAGAGGAAACATATACCCCGGTTAGGCGGGTAAACAGCGCAGCAACGCGATGCTGCGCTTTTTTTTTTGCGCAGCATCGCGTCCATTAAGGATCTGCGATGAGCAAGAAAAATTTCGATACTTTTCCCGATTGCGCGTTTTTGCGCGAGTCCCAGTTGGTCCGAAGCGCCAAGCGCCCAGACGTCACTCCACTCTTACCTTTTTCAGCGCCTACTTTATGGCGCAAGGTGAAAGACGGGACATTCCCAAAACCAATGAAATTGTCCAGCCGGGTGACGGCTTGGACGGTCGGCGATATCCGTGGTTGGATCGCTGCTCAGAAATCTCAAAGCTACGGGGGTGAAAAATGACCCGCCCCTCAGTATTGTCGGTCCGGCTTGAAGGCATTCCCGACGCGCTGCGCGCTATCCCCAGGTGGGTGCTGTGGCGCAACGTGCAGCGCACCAAGCCCAACCGCCAGAAGGTCTGGGCCAAGCTGCCCATGACAGTCGACGGCTCGGCTGCAAGCTCGACTGACCCATCGACCTGGACCGACTTCGACACCGCGTGCGACGGTCTGATCATGGGCGACTACGACGGCCTGGGCTTGGTGCTTGGCGCCGACGTGCACGGCATCGACCTGGACGACTGCCGGGCCGCTGACGGCACGCTGAGCGCCCTGGCTGAAGAGGTCCTGGACCGGGTGCAGGGTTACGCGGAGGTGTCGCCAAGCGGCACTGGGATAAAAGTGTTTGCCCTGACCAACCTGGACAGCTCACGCACCAAGAAGGAGGTCGGCGTCGAGCTGTACAAGGACGGCCGTTACTTCACCGTGACCGGCCACGTCCTGGGCAACGGCGGCCTGGCTGAGGTCAACGATCTTTCGTGGCTGGTTCAGAAGGTTTGGAACGAGGACATCAGCCCGGCCGACCTGACCAGCGATGCGAGCGAGATGGCTTTTGCCAACTACAAGCCACCGCTGGAAGACTGGCCCCTGGACCGTGTAGTTGGCGACGTGCTGGTACACCTGGACCCGGACGGCGGTTATGAGGACTGGCTGAGGGTAGGTGTCGCGCTGCACCACCAGGGCGAGGGCGACCCTGAGTGGCTGGAGGCCTGGGACAACTGGTCCGCGCAGTCGGGCAAGTGGGTCGAGGGCTACTGTTCAGACAAGTGGTCTTCGTTCAGCGCGCAGCGCATGGTGGGCAAGGGCGCCCTGACCCTGGCATCTCTGCTTAAGCAGACGCGTGACGCTCGGGACTTGGCTGAGCGCTCGGCGCGTGATGTCCTGATGGCCGACCTGCTTGGCCGTATTGAGACGGTGGCGGACCCGCGCGACCTGCAAGAGAAGATCGCCGCGTCGATCGCGCACAACGCTGATTACTCCGACGTGGAGCGGGCGCAGTTTGCGACTGCTATCCAGAACCGGGCCAGGGCTTTGGGCACCAAGCTGGAGATCGGCACGGTCCGGGGCTGGCTGCGCTCACGGGTGAAGTGGTCTTTCCCAAACATGAACGAAGACGGGCACCCGCTCTGCACCAGGGAGAATTTGGAGGTACTACTGTCGCGGCTAGGGGTGACCGTACGATACAACATGATCAGCAAGGGAACCGAGATTCTGATCCCCGAGTCCGCATTTTCGCGAGACAACAAGGACAACGCGGCAATTGCAGACATCCTGTCCGAGTGCGAAAAGGCGCGCATGTCAACCAAGTACGTGCCTCAACTCCTGCTGCGTATTGCGGACGCCAATGCTTACAACCCGGTGGCCACATGGGTTGAGTCAGTGCCGTGGGACGGTGTGTCGCGCCTGTCACGGTTCTACGCCACGGTGGACTGCGGCGGTCAGATAGACCAGGGGCTGAAGGAATCGCTTATGCGCAAGTGGCTGATCCAGGCTGTAGGCGCTGCCTTCTCGCCGGACGGTATAGCGGCCCAGGGCGTCCTGACTTTCACTGGCCCGCAGAATATCGGCAAGACCACCTGGTTCAACCGACTGGCGCCGGAGTCGCTCGGGGTTATTTACACCGGTCACACCTTGGACGTCCGCTCTAAGGACTCACAATTAATCGCGCTCAGGTTTTGGATCGTGGAGTTGGGTGAGGTTGACGCAACATTCCGGAAGTCAGACACGGCGGCGCTGAAATCGTTTGTCACCCGTGAAGTTGATTTGATCCGCCGCCCTTACGCAATGACCGAGTCCACATACGGGCGGCGCACGGTTTTTGGCGCGTCAGTAAACGACCCGCTATTCCTGTCCGACCCCACAGGCAACAGGCGGTTTTGGACGATCCCTGCAGTAGCCTTTTTTCTGGACCCGCAGCTAAACATGCAGCAGCTCTGGGCCGAGTTGTTGGCACTGTACCGTGGCGGCGAACGCTGGTACTTGTCAATGAATGAGACGGCGACCTTGGAGGAACACAACGAGGACTTCACAATGATCAATCCCATTGATGAACGCATCTCGGCTGGATTCGCCTGGACCCTATTTGTTCAGGCTGATTGAATATTGACCCACCCTGCCGATTCAATATTGACCCAGGACGGATAGTTGCTTTTGCATTGGGCAACTGTGGATAAGTTTACCCATTAAAGGGTTTCAGGGTCTCCTTTTCTTGGTTGTTGCCGCCAGGGCAAT
>CAMDHS010000135.1 GCA_945898115.1 Comamonas sp. lk | reverse complement strand
GCCAGCGCGAGCCTGGCAGATGGCGACCGGTCGGCGGTTCCCTTCTTTTGGGGCGGCGCGCTGCTCAAAGCCTCGACCCGCAGCTATGGCCACAAGACCACCATGCGCCAGTATGCGGTAGCCGTGATCCGCAGCGCCGGCCAGCGCGTAGCGCTGCATGTCGATGAGGTCTTGGGTAGCCGCGAAGTGGTGGTGAAAAACCTGGGCCCCCAGTTGTCGCGCCTGCCC
Organism: Comamonas sp. lk; assembly: GCA_945898115.1. GTDB lineage: Bacteria > Pseudomonadota > Gammaproteobacteria > Burkholderiales > Burkholderiaceae_C > Allorhodoferax. The sequence goes on along the minus strand of CAMDHS010000135.1, from coordinate 7,794 downwards.
GGCTTGGTCGGTATGTCGGTGCTCGCGTCAGGCGCCGTGGTGCTGATCTACAACCCCGTGGCGCTGGCCAGCCTGTTCGGCGAAGCCGCGCGCCGGGTTCAGGCCACGGCCATGTCGTTGGACGCGGATGGGGGCGCGGGGCTGGATGCATCGGGCGCCAGCGAGGCGCCACCCGACTTGGCGCCTTTGATACTGGTGGTGGACGACTCCATCACGGTGCGCCGCGTCACCCAGCGACTGCTCCACCGCGAAGGCTACCGGGTCGCTCTGGCGGGCGATGGCCTGCAGGCGCTGGAACTATTGCAAGACGAGCGTCCGGCGGTCGTGCTCTCGGACATTGAGATGCCGCGCATGGACGGCATGGAGCTCACGCGCCAGATCCGCCAAGACCCAGCGTTTGCCGACTTACCCATCATCGTCATCACCTCGCGCATTGCCCAAAAGCACCGGGATTACGCGGCGGCGCTCGGAGTGAACGATTACCTGGGCAAGCCCTACGCCGAGTCACAGCTGCTGAGCCTGATTCGCACGCATTGCACAGCCGCGGCGTTGGCCTGACAAGCTTTACATGGAACTGAGGAAACGCATGCGCAAGAAATTAGGGGTGGGACTGCTTCTCGCCCTATTGGCCACCTGCAGCCTGGCGCAGTCGGATTCCAAGTTGATTCGCTTGGCAACCCTGGAGTGGCCGCCCTTTACCGGCTTGCTCTTGCCCAAAGAGGGTGTGACGACTTACATCGCGTCCACGGTTGCCAAAGCCGCAGGCTTTCGGCTGCTGGCCGCCTCGTTTGAATGGACGAAAACCGTGGAAAAGGGCGAGAAAAGCCCCGATTTTGAAGGCTACTTTCCCGAGTATTTCAGCCAGGAGCGCGAAGCCGCCTGCCATTTGTCGCAGTCGATTGGCACCAGCGTGCTGGGCGTCGCCACCTTGAAGAGCGCGCCCATCAAATGGGCCAAACTGTCCGATCTCGCTGCGTACCGCCTTGGCGTGGTGGACGGCTACCTTAACGGCGAGGAGTTTGATGCCGCCATCAAGGACAAGCGCCAGGCTGTGGAATTGGGCACCAGTGACGCCACCAACATCGCCAAGCTGCGGGCCGGCAAGATCCGCGGCATCGTGGTGGACAAAAACGTGCTGGACTACACGCTGTACAAGCTCAAGGACAGCACCAGCGTGGTTTTCAACCCCCGCCCCCTCGCCCGCCTGACTCTGCACGTCTGTTTCAAGCGCACACCCACCGGGCTGGTGATGCGCGACGCTTTTGATGCCGCCCTCAAACAAACCGACCTGGCCAAGTTAGAAGAGGCGTATTTCGCGCAAATGTTTTCGGTGCGCTAAAACCGGCGCGGTAGCCAGTCCGCAAGGGCGCTGTGACCGCTCTGGCCTTTTGGAGCGCGCGCGCCTTACAGTGCCTTAAAGCGCCTTCAGGGCGGCACGCAAGTCCGCAGCAGACAATATTTCAGACATCACCACAGCGGGCTTGCCCGGCGCGTACAGCACATACACCGGCACGCCGCTGCGCCCCAGCTCCGCCAGGGCCTGGGTGATTGCCGGGTCGCGCTGCGTCCAGTCAGCTCGCAGCAGGGTGACTTGCTTGGCCGCAAAGTCTTGCAGCACTGCGTCTTGCGACAGCGTGGTTTGCTTGTTGTACTGGCAGGTGATGCACCAGGCCGCAGTAAAGTCAACAAACACCGCCCGACCATTTTGCAGCTCAGTGCGTACGCGCTCGGCGCTCCAGGCTTGCCATGCGCCCGGTGCTTCGCTGGCAGAGGCCGTTTTTGAATCGGTTGGTGCGCCTGCGGCCTGTGTTGCGAGCACGTTCGGCCCCACCGCCCGCAGCAGCGCCAGCGATACCGCCAAGGCCACTGTGGCAAAGACCCAGCGGCTGCGCCCCTGCAGGTTGAGCGCCCACACGGTCAGCGCCAGGCACCAAAGCAGCACCGCTAGCGAGGCCGCGGCGTCCATGCCACCCAGATGGCCCAGCACCCACAGCAGCCACAGCACGGTAGCCGCCATCGGGAATGCCATGAACTGGCGCAGGTGCAGCATCCAGACGCCGGGCCGGGGCAGCAAGCGCGCCAGCTGCGGCAAGGTGCTGGCCAGCGCAAACGGCAGCGCCAGCCCCAGCCCCAGCGCTACGAAAATACCCATCGCCTGCCAGGCCGGCAAGGTCAGCGCCAATCCCAAAGAAGCGCCCATAAACGGCGCGGTGCAAGGCGAGGCCACCGCCACCGCCAACACGCCAGAGAGTGCTGCGTCCGCTGCCGGATGGCGCAGTTGCATCCCAGCCAAGCCGCTGGGCACCAGGTTGCCCCATTCCAGCAAGCCCAAAAGATTCAGCGCAATCAGAGTGAACAGCACCGCCAGCGCGCTCACCACGGCGGGCGACTGCAACTGAAAGCCCCAGCCCAACTGCTCGCCCCCGGCGCGCAGCGCCAACAAGGCGCCGCCCAGCGCCGCCATCGACAGCACCACGCCGGCCGTATAAGCCAGACCAATCACGCGCCGCGAGACGCCGCTCTGGTCCGAATGGCTGGCAAAGCCCAGCACCTTGATGGCCAGCACGGGAAACACGCAAGGCATCAAATTGAGAATCAAACCGCCCAAGAAAGCGGCCACCAACGCCCACCACAGGCCACCGGTATCTGCTGGCGCCGCTGGGGCGCTCAAAGGCGCTGCTGCTAAGCCGCTGTCCGCGCTCGCGGAAGCCGACTTGTCGGGCCAGGTACCGCTGACGTCGGCCAGCGCTTGGACGCTGCTGCCGTCCAGCGCCAACAGCAGCCCGATTTGCGCTGGTTGCGTGCTGCGCTGAGGTGACAAGGGTAAGCGCGCGCTCCAAGTCGCGCCTTGCCAGGTTTGCGTTCCCGCATCGGGCGGGGCAGCGGCGCCCGCGCCCGTGGCCTCAGTCATGCGCACCGGGTCGCTTGGCGTGGCACTGGCGGCGGTAACAAACACGTCTACCGCCTCAGGAAACACGGAAATCGACTTGCCCTGCCACTGCGCGGGCAGGCCCTGCGCGCTTAGCACCAAGCTGTCGCCGTCTAACTGCGCTTGCACTTTGCCCGCCAGCGGCGTGGGGCGCGCGGCGCGGGCCGCGTCAAACAGTGCGCGCTGCGTCGCCACCGAGCCCTGCAGCGGCAGGCGCAGTTCAAATTCGCCTTCTTGCGGAATGCACTCTGTGCGGCAGACCAGCCAAGACGCGCTAAGGCGCAGGGCGATGTCCCTGGCGCCTTGCACCTGACGAAAGCCGGGCGCGATAGTGACGGTCACTGGCAGCAACACCGTGTCCTCATAGCCAAAATTGGCCAGCCGCCCGATCTTGATCTTGTGCGGCGTGGGCCAGTGCACCACGCTGGTCTGCAGTCCTTCTGGCAAGTTCCAGCGCAGTTCGGTGGGCAGGCCCGAGTCGCCGGGGTTTTTCCAGTAGGTGTGCCACCCCGGCTGGTGTTGCAGCAGCAGGCCCAATTCCAGTGGCGCGCCTTTGCTCATGCCCTGGGGCGCAAAGGCCACCAATTCGGCGCGCACTTCGGGCGTTTGCACCACGGCGCTTGTGCCCGCTTTCAAATCGAGCCGGGGCTGGGTGGCGTGCGCGGTAAGGGTTGGGGCGAACAAAACTATCGCCCAAAGCAGCGCCCGTCCGCTGGCGGCGCGGCGGGCCAAGCGCGTCAGGCGTCCAAGCGCGGACAAAGGGTTGTGGAAGGCAAAGTGCAAGGGCATGCAGTGATTCATTCAATAGGCCGCTGCACAAGCAGCGGCTCTGGCACGATTGTGGCAGTTCGCAGCTAAACCGGCGGCGTGGTGAACACGGCAGGGAGTTTCTTGGGCGACTGGATGCGCAGCTGCTTGTTGACGTTTTCTTGCCCGAACACCACCTTGATATCCCACACCGCCACGCCAAACAGCGGCGCCAGAAAGCGCACCATGTGGTCCGTGGCCTTGCCGTTTTGCGGCGCTGCGGTCACGCTGACCTTGAGTTGCGTCCCCTTGGGCTTGCCAATCGCATCTTTGCTGGCGGCGGGTTTTCCCAAGATATTGACCACCAAAACGTCGCCGTCCCAGGCGAAAAAGGATGCTCCGGTGCTGTTGCGTGCCATGCTTTGATAATAGGGCCATGCCGCACCGCATCGTCCTGGCCACTTTGAACGCCAAATACATCCACGCCTCCTTGGGCCTGCGGTATTTGCGCGCCAATATGGCGCGCCATGGTGGCGCCGACCTGGACGCCTGCACCACCCTTCAGGAATTCACCATCCACCGCGCCCCGCAAGACATCGTGGACGCCCTGGTGGCCGCGCTCGGCCCAGCCCAAGCCGGGGCCGTGTGCATTGTGGGTTTTGGCATCTATATATGGAACGTCGTGCCCAGCACCGCCGTTGTTGCTCTGCTCAAGGCGCAGCGCCCAGACGTCAAGGTGGTGCTCGGCGGCCCAGAAGTCAGCCATGAGCTGGCCGACCAAGCCATCGTCGCCATGGCTGACCATGTGATTACCGGCTGGGGCGACGTCAGCTTTCCCAAACTTTGCCGCGCCTTGGTGCACGGCCCCCGGCCGCTGATGAAGGTGATCGCTGGGGAACAGCCCGCGCTGGACGACATTGCTTTGCCGTTCGCCGAGTACAGCGACACCGACCTGGCGCAGCGGGTGCTTTATGTGGAAGCCTCGCGCGGCTGCCCCTTCAAATGCGAGTTTTGCCTCAGCGCGCTAGACAAAACCGCCTGGGCCTTTGACTTGGACGCCTTTTTGGCCGAACTTGCGGCGCTCTACGCCCGGGGTGCGCGCACCTTCAAATTCGTGGACCGCACCTTCAACCTCAAAATCGACGCCTCGGTGCAGATTCTGGAGTTCTTTCTGGCCCGCCTGGCCGCCGAGCCGCAAGAGCCGTTGTTTGTGCACTTCGAACTCGTGCCCGACCAATTGCCCGAGCGCCTCAAAACTTGCATCTCTCGCTTTCCCGCCGGGGTGCTGCAGTTTGAAATCGGCATCCAAAGTCTCAATCCGGTGGTGCAACACGCCATTTCCCGCCGCCAAGACGCCGCCAAGACCGAGGCCAATCTGCGCTGGCTCCTCACCGCCAGCCAGGCGCATTTGCATACCGACCTGATTTTTGGCCTGCCCGGAGAGAGCTGGGACAGCTTTGGCCAGGGCTTTGACACGCTGTGGTCCTGGCGCCCGCACGAAATCCAGCTCGGCGTGCTCAAGCGCCTGCGCGGCACGCCGCTGGCGGGCAAAACCCTGCCCGCCATGGTCTTTGACCCCGCGCCGCCCTACACCGTGGTGCAGACCGACGTCGTCAGTGCCGACCAAGTGCAGGCCTTTGTTCGCCTGGCCCGCTATTGGGATCTGGTGGCCAACTCCGGGCGCTTTGGCCAAACGCTTGCCCTATTGCTGGACGCGCCTTCGCCCTTTCAGGCCTTTGCCGCGTTCGCCGACTGGCTGTGGCGCACCCAGCAGCGCACCAGCGGCCTGACGCCCGAAATTCTGGTGGACGCGCTGTTTGACTACCTGTGCCATGAGCGCACTCTGCCGCAGGCCACCGTGCGCGGCGCCTTGTTGGCCGACTATGTCGGCAGTGGCGCCCGCGCGTCGCCACAGGCATTGCTGGGCCATTTGCCACGCCAAGCGGCGCCCGCTGCGGCTACGGGTGTTCGCCACACTGAGCGCCAGCACCGCCACGCCGTCCCCGCAGCGCCCTGACCGATTCAGCCCGCCCTTAATTAGAGAACCCCGCCATGCCCCACGCCACCGCCCATCCTTCCCGCTACTGGGCCGACCACAGCACGGCGCACTTTCAGGCCCTGCAAACCAGTGGGCGCATCGCGCAAACCATCGCCGTGCTGCCTGTAGCCGCCACCGAGCAGCACGGCCCGCACCTGCCGCTACAGGTTGACAGCTGCATTGCCGACGGCGTCGTGACCGCCGCCTTGCCCCACTTGGCGCCCGACTCGACCGCCTTGTTCCTGCCAACCCAGGCGGTTGGCTTCAGCCCCGAACACGCGCGCTTTGCCGGCACCCTCACGCTCAAGGCCGAGACCCTGACCCGCCTGTGGACCGACATTGGTGAGAGCGTGGCCGCCACCGGGGTCAAAAAGATGGTGATCTTCAACGCCCACGGCGGCCAGGCCAACTTCATGGACATCGTGGCGCGGGACCTGCGCGCGCGTCTGGGAATGCTGGTGCTTAGCGTCAATTGGTATGGCCTGCCGCTCATTGGGTCGCAGGACGAGGATGTCAATGCCCTGTTTAGTGCCGAGGAACACCGCTTTGGCATCCACGCGGGCGATATCGAAACCTCGCTCATGCTGGCGCTGGCGCCAGCGCAAGTCCAGATGGACAAAGCGCAGCATTTCGCGTCCACCTCGCAGGCGCGGGCCGCGCAATATGACATTTTGGGCAATGGCAAAACCGCCAAACTGGCCTGGCAGATACAAGACTACAACGCAGCAGGCGCCGTAGGCAACGCCGCCGCCGCTACTGCAGACAAGGGCGCGCAAGTGCTGCAGGCGGCTGGCCTCGCGTTGGCGCAGCTATTAGATGAGGTGCAACGCCTGCCCCTGAGCACCGTGGTGGCCTGACTGGGTATTCTTATGCAGCGTGCGCCCGTAGAGCGCCCTCCGCACAGAGCTCAGGAGTAGGTCACCCAAGACGCATATTCAGGATCGTCCAGGTGCGGTAGGGTGTTGTAAGTCACCAGTATGTGCCGCTTGGGCGTGAACGCCAGCTCGGTGACAGAGCTGTTGCGGATACGGAAGTTGAGTTCTACTGTTGTCTCCGGTGTGGTTCCCAGCAAATGACCGATGGCGGTGCTGATGGGCCCGCCACTGCTGACCATCAGCACATTGCCGCTAAAGTTGCTGCGCACATGGTCTAAGGCGCTGGTCACGCCGTTCACGAATTCTGGGTAGCTTGGCATACCTGCCGGGCTCACCACCCCGTTCATCCATTGCCGCAGGCCATCACGCAACAAGCGAAAGTGCGCCCGGTACATCTCGGGCGTTTCGGCCTTCTCCAAGGGGAAAGGGTGAATCGCCTTGATCACAGCGCCGCTCTCATATTCATTGAGTCCGGGCCAGACCAAGGGGGTCGCTTCGTAAGCCCCACCCTGTTCGATGCCTGCCCATGTCTGGGTATGGCGGCGCAAGCTGCCCATCACCACGGCATCAAACTTTAGGCCCCGCTTGGCAAAGTACTCCCCCAGGCGCACGCTCTGGCGCATACCCAGCTCGCTGAGATTGTCATAGTCGTCCGCACCAAACGAGGCCTGGCCATGGCGCACTAAGTAAAGGTTTCCCATGGGGCGATTTAAGCCCACACCGAGCCAAAGTTTTGTCCTTAGCGTGACATAGGGCGCCCGCTTCCTTCCATCTCCGCACAACTAGGCTTGGGTCGCAAGGACTTCCCCGCCCAAGAGGCGCCCTTTATGAGCTTAGCCATCGCGGCGGTAGAGCCATCCACCTGCAAAAGGGCGGGCCCGCCCCTCCCACGCTAGGCGGCATCAAGCCAAAAGTGCAATTGTTTTGCGAGAGACTTGAAGAACGGCTGAAATCGCGCTACACTAGCCCTCTCGCTGCGACACACATCGAGGGGTTGAAAAGAAAAAATCTTCGAAGGTTTTTTAAAACAGCCTAAAAAACTGTGTTATGATCGAGGGCTTCGCTGATCACAGAGAAGTCAAGTTAAGTAGGAGTTAAATCCTACGTAGATCCTTAAAAATTTACAGCCGATAAGCGTGGGCGTTTGAAGGCGATTGCCAAGTTCTTTGGAACTTAGCTTTAATTAGCTAACAAACGCTCATGAA
>CAMDHS010000134.1 GCA_945898115.1 Comamonas sp. lk | reverse complement strand
ATCACCGGCGACGTGAGCCAGATCGACCTGCCCAAAACCCAACTCAGCGGCTTGATTGACGCCGAACGCACGCTGCGCCGGGTCGAAGGCATCGCCATCACGCGCCTGACCAGCATCGACATCGTGCGCCACCCGCTAGTCGCGCGCATTGTGGACGCCTACGACGCCGCCCGCGCGCAAGAAGAAATCGCCTTGGCGCTGGGCAACACGCCCTCGCTTCCCGAGCCCGAAGTGGCCGCGCCCCGCACCGGCCTGCCCAAGACCCGTGCGCCGCGTAGCAAGACCTCGCTTTAAACCCGACCCCTTTGACGATTGTTTCACCCATGCTGCATGCCCTGACCCTGTCCCTTCAATTCGGCAAGCTGCAAGGCGCCGAACTCCACCGCGCCGCCCTACCCCGCCACAAAGTGGCGCGCTGGCTGCGCCACGCCCTGGCCAGCGACGCCGAAATCACCGTGCGCATCGTGGACGCGCCCGAGGGCCAAGAACTGAACCGCGAATACCGCAAAAAAGACTACGCCACCAACGTGCTGACCTTTGACTACACGCTAGAACCTGTCGTCACTGCCGACCTAGTGTTGTGCGCACCGGTGGTGGAAAAGGAAGCCAAAGAGCAGGGCAAAATCCTGCAAGCCCACTACGCCCACCTCATCGTCCACAGCGCCTTGCACGCCCAAGGCTGGGACCACGAACTCGACGAAGACGCGCAGGTGATGGAACTGCGCGAGACAGAGATCATGGCACGGTTGGGGTTTGAAAATCCGTATTGATTCATGAAGGCAAAACCACGCCAGCAGGCGTTTTTGTTGAAGGCTTGAGTACGACGTTGACAGTGGGGCAGATGCTTGCGCGAATGTCCCCCGCCCTGCGGGCTCCTCCTTTATTTCGCTGCAGCATCCACCCCGCCATCACCGCCAGCCTACGAGGTTGGTGCTCGACGACTCGATGTCATAAGTGCGCCAACATCGCTTGCAGACGCAGGACGACATGGCGCTCAGCGCAGTGAGGTAAAGGGGGAGCCCGCAGGGCGGAGGACACGAACGGAGCCCAGTGCCATGGTGGCCTGCGTCCCGCGTGTCTTCTTGGCAATGGCTGTAGCTAGCTTCAACTAGCCGCCACCACCCGAATCGGAATCGTCACCGGCCCGTCATTGACCAGTTCCACCTGCATGTCCGCCGCAAACACGCCGGTGGCCACCTCGCTGTGCAGGGCGCGGGCCTGCTGCACAAAGTAGTCGTACAGGGCGCGGCCCAACTCAGGGGCAGCAGCGTTTTTGAAGCTGGGGCGGTTGCCGCCTGTGGTGTCAGCGGCCAGGGTGAACTGGCTCACCACCAGCAGGCCGCCGTGGCTGCCCGCGCCGTCCAGGTCTTGCACGCAGCGGTTCATCTTGCCGTCGGCGTCACTAAAGATGCGCAGCTTGAGTATTTTGGCCAGCAGTTTTTCCGCCTGCGCCGGTGTGTCGCCTTGTTCGGCGCACACCAGCACCAGCAGGCCCGCGCCGATCTGCCCGTTCAGAGCGCCGCCAATGGTGACGCTGGCGCGGCGCACCCGCTGGATCAGCGCTTGCATGGGGGCTTAGGCGAGGGTCACGCGGACAAACTTGCGCTTGCCCACTTGCAGCACATAGGTGCCCGCGCCCAGCTTGAGGCCTTTGTCGCTGACCACCGCACTGTCCACGCGCACGCCGCCGCCATCAATCAGGCGGTTGCCCGCGCCGCCCGAGTCGGCAAGGCCGGCCATTTTCAGCAAGGCGCCAATGCCCAGCGCTGCGCCGCCTTCGCCTAAACCGAGCTCCATCTCGTCAATCTGGTCCGGAATGCCGCCTTGGCTGCGGTTGATAAAGTCTTGTTCGGCCGCGTCCGCTGCTGCGGCTGAGTGAAAGCGCGCAGTAATTTCCTTGGCCAGCGCCACCTTGGCGTCTTTGGGGTTGCGCCCAGCGGCCACTTCGGCCTGCAGCGCGGCAATCGCGGCCTCGCTTTGAAAGCTCAGCAGCGTGTACCACTTCCACATCAGCACGTCTGAGATGCTCAGCACCTTGGCAAACATGGTGTTGGGCTCTTCCGAGATACCGATGTAGTTGTTCTTGCTCTTGGACATTTTCTCGACGCCGTCAAGGCCTTCGAGCAGGGGCATGGTCAAAATGCACTGCGGCTCCTGGCCGTATTCGGACTGCAACTGGCGCCCTACCAGCAGGTTGAACTTCTGGTCGGTGCCGCCCAATTCCAGGTCACTTTCGAGCGCCACGCTGTCGTAGCCCTGCATCAGTGGGTACAAAAACTCGTGCACGCTGATCGACTGACCGGCCTTGAAGCGCTCATGAAAGTCGTTGCGCTCCATCATGCGCGCCACCGTGTAGCGGCTGGCCAGCTGAATCATGCCACGCGCGCCCAGCGGGTCGCTCCATTCGCTGTTGTAGCGAATCTCGGTCTTGGCCGGGTCCAGCACCAGGCTGGCCTGCCTGTAATAGGTTTCGGCGTTGAGTTTGATTTGCTCAGCAGTGAGCGGCGGGCGCGTGGTGTTGCGCCCGGATGGGTCGCCAATCATGCTGGTGAAGTCGCCAATCAAAAAGATCACCGTGTGGCCCAGGTCCTGCAACTGGCGCATTTTGTTCAGCACCACGGTGTGGCCCAGGTGAATGTCGGGCGCTGTCGGGTCCAGCCCGAGCTTGATGCGCAGCGGCTTGCCCGTGGCCTCCGAGCGCGCCAGCTTTTTGACCCATTCTTCCTGGGGAATCAGTTCGTCGCAGCCGCGCAGGGAAACGGCCAGCGCCTCGCGCACGCGATCAGTCACGGGATAAGTGGGGGGGCTTGCTTGGTTCATAAAGATGGTGTGAGGCTGGGGGAGACTGCCGCTTTTTGGCCGGATTTTGAAGCCCGATATACTGCACATTGAATTTCATGCGCGTTTTGGCTCAGGCAGACGATTTTAGTCGCCGCCAAAGTGCACCCCGGTGCGGTGGCTGACTGGCCCCCCGACCTGCGAGGAGCCCCATTTTGAGTTTGAACCTGACCCTAGCGGTCCAAGCCGCCGCACAGCGCGTCGCCTTGATCGCCTTTGTATTGCACCAGCACCCCAAACGCGTGCTCGCCGCTGTCGCCGCCCTGCTGCTGGGCGGCGCTGGCGCGAGCTTCGCCGTTGCCAACCTAGCACCCGACGCTGCCAACCTGCCCAAACGCACCCTGGTGGAAGCGGTACAACCCCTGCCCCTGGCACCCCAATTCGAAGCGCTGGCCACCCAGGCCATGCGCCTATACCGCACCGACCTGACGCGCAGCACCGACACCGCCGACACCCTGCTCAAGCGCCTGGGCGTGTCTGACGTGGCAGCCGCCGCCTTTTTGCGCAGCGACCGCCTGGTGCAGCAAACCCTGATGGGCCGCGCCGGACGTAGCGTCAGCGCCGAAGTGGACGAACGCAGCGGCCTGCTGGCCCTGAGCGCCCGCTGGAGCCCCGAGGACGACGGCAACTTCAAGCGCCTGACCATCAGCAAATCCGCCCAGGGCTACGCTTCCAAGATCGAGACCCTGCCCCTGACCGTGAGCTCGCGCATTGCCGGGGGCGTGATCCAGTCGTCCTTGTTTGCCGCCACCGACGACGCGCGCATTCCTGACGCCATTGCGGTGCAAATGGCCGAAATCTTCTCGGGCGACATCGACTTTCACCGCGCGCTGCGCAAGGGCGACCGCTTCTCCGTGGTCTACGAAACGCTCGAAGGCGACGGCGAACCACTGCGCGCCGGGCGCGTGCTGAGCACCGAATTCGTCAACGCCGGCAAAACTTTCCAGGCCATGTGGTTCCAAGAACCCCTGGGCAGCAACGCACCCGCCGCCACCCACGCCCTGAGCAAAGGCGGCTACTACACGCTGGCTGGCGAGAGCCTGCGCCGCGCCTTTTTGGCCTCGCCCATGGCGTTCTCCCGTGTGACCAGTGGTTTTGCCATGCGTTTCCACCCGATTTTGCAAACCTGGCGCGCCCATTTGGGCGTTGACTATGGCGCAGCCACCGGCACGCCAGTGCGTACCGTAGGCGACGGCGTGGTCGAGTTCGCTGGCGTGCAAAACGGCTTTGGTAACGTAGTGTTTGTCAAACACGACGGCAGCAACACCACGGTCTATGCCCACTTGAGCAAAATCAATGTACGCAATGGCCAGCGCGTGCAGCAAGGCGACAACGTTGGCTTAGTAGGCGCCACCGGCTGGGCCACGGGCCCGCACCTGCATTTCGAGTTCCGCGTGGGTGGCGTGCACAAAGACCCGCTCACTTTGGCGCGGGCGCAAACGGCCGTCCCTTTGGCCACCGCGCTCAAGCCACTGTTTGACAAGTCAGCCCAACTGGTGCGTGCCCAGCTCAGCGCCGCTGCTCAAGTGCAAGTCGGCAACGTCCAATAAGAGCGAGCGCCGGTGCCAGCGCCCGCGCTTTTCATCGGTCTGATGTCGGGCACGTCCATGGACGGTGTCGACGGCGTGCTGGCAGACTTCGGCGACTCCGGCCTGCCCACCCAAGTGCTTGCCAGCGCCAGCCGCCCCTTGAGCCCTGCGCTGCGGCAAGAGCTGCTGGCCCTGAACACCCCCGGCGACAACGAACTCCACCGCGCCGCACTGGCCGCCAATGCCCTGGCCCGGCTGTATGCCCACATCGTGGCTGATTTGCTACAGGCCAGCCAGCTCGCCCCCGCCCAAATCACCGCCATTGGCGCCCACGGCCAAACCGTGCGCCACCGCCCCCAAGAGTTCGATGGCACTGGCTACACCCTGCAACTCAACCAGCCAGCCCTGTTGGCCGAGTTGTGTGGCATTGACGTGGTGGCAGACTTTCGCAGCCGCGATGTGGCCGCAGGCGGCCAGGGCGCGCCGCTAGTGCCGCCCTTTCACCGTGCCGCCTTTGGCCACCCCACGCAAAGCCGTGCGGTGCTCAATATCGGCGGCATTTCCAATATCACGCTCTTGCCAGGCGCGGCCGACACGCTGGAGGCGCCGCTGATCGGCTTTGATTGCGGCCCGGGCAATGCGCTGATGGACGCCTGGTGCCAAATGCACACCGGCGCCGCCTATGACGACCGGGGCCACTGGGCGGCGCAAGGCGTGGTGAACGCCTCGCTGCTCGCGGCCCTGCAAGACGAGCCATTTTTTGCCAAACCGCCGCCAAAAAGCACCGGACGTGACCTGTTCAACCTGCCGTGGCTGCGCCAGCGCTTGGCGGGCTTTGAAGGCCTTGCAGCGCAAGACGTGCAGGCCACGCTCACCGAGCTAAGCGCCTGGGCCTGCGCCCAAGCGTTGCGTTGGGCGAGCCATAGCCCCGAATTACTGGTGGTGTGTGGCGGCGGCGCGCTCAATGACTATTTGATACAGCGCCTGCAAGCGGCGCTGCTGTCCATCCGGGTGAGTAGTTCTGCGGAGCTTGGGGTCGCACCCACCGAAGTGGAAGCACTGGCCTTTGCCTGGCTAGCGCAGCAAACCGTGTTACGTAAAACCTCCAGCACAGCAAGCGTTACGGGCGCACAAGGCGCCCGTATCTTAGGAGCCGTTTACCCGGCTTGAGTGAAAGTCTGGCCCACCAATCAGCGGGGCAGAACGCAAACGCGGGTTAGGCCGAGAACGACGAACCGCAACCGCAGGTAGATGTGGCGTTGGGATTTTTGATCACAAACTGCGCACCCTGCAAGTCTTCCTTGTAATCAATCTCTGCGCCCAACAGATACTGGTAGCTCATGGCGTCGATCAAGAGCGACACGCCATTTTTGGTCATGGTGGTGTCGTCTTCGTTGGTGATCTCATCAAAAGTGAAGCCGTACTGGAAGCCCGAGCAGCCGCCGCCCTGCACAAAAACACGGAGCTTGAGGTCGGTATTGCCTTCTTCGGCAATCAGGTCCGCCACTTTTGCCGCAGCGCTGTCGGTAAACAGGATGGGGGCGGGCATTTCGGTGGGCATGGTTTCAGCAAGGGCGCTCATAGGATTCATTCCGAAAAATTAAGGATGAGTAATAGTACAGTGTTTTGCTCGGGATTGAAATCAAACCGACATTGCCTCTGTTGGCAGTGCGGGCATTGGCTCATTGCCAAGAATCGGGGTCAAGCGGCCAGAAATCAAGGCACCTTGGTGCATTTCCAGCGCGCCGTATTCCACGTCACCCTCAATGCGGGCGTTGGGCTGCAGCTCCAGCATCATGCGGGCCGACACCGCACCCTTGACCGTGCCGTTGATGATGATGTGGTCGGCGCTGACCGCGCCCGTAATGACCGCCGACTCGGCGATCACCAAAATGCTCGGGTTGCTGTCGACCGGGCGCACATTACCGGTAATGGAGCATTCCACGCGCATACCTTCGGCAAAGAAAATATCACCCACTACGCGCGCACCCTGGGCCACAAGGCTCTTCAAAGGCGGCTGTTTTTTCTTGTTGAACATACAAATCCTCCGTTGCATCGGATCTTAACCGCCGCCAGCACGCTCACAGCTTGATGGTCTGGCTCGCGCGCAGCGCAGCGCCTTCACTCACTTTGGCGGTCATGCCCTTGATGCTGACTTGCGCGGGCACGTCAAACACACCTTCCAGGCGCCCGTATTGCTGCACCTTGAGCTCAACACTGATTCCAGGCGCCGGGCTGCTCCAGGGCTTGCCCGCCAGGGTTCCGATAAAGCTGATTTCCAGCCGACCCACCAGCTCAGGCGCATTTTTCTTGCTTTGAATCACCAGCACCTGCCAGCGGATCTTGCCGCCGTCCGTGGCTTCTGCCTGCATGCCGCGGATCGCCACGGCTTCGGCCGATGAGGCGGGAATGAGTTTCTCAAAGAAGCCCAGGTCGTCGCGCAGGCGACGGTTGTCCTCATCGAGCTGTTTAACTTGGGCTGCCAGGCGTTCGCTGGACGCTTTCTCGGCGGCCACCAAGGCGCCGGCCGTGTTCGCAATGGACTGGGCCTGGTTGCGCTGCTCCGTCGCTGCGTCCGTCTCGGTTTGCAGCGTTTTGACCTTTTCGCGCAACTGCAGCAGCTCACTTTGGCTGCCGTTTTCCAGGCCGGCAATATCGCGGCCAAATTCAAAAGCCCACAGGCCAATGGCGGCGCAAAAGCCAAACACCAGGGCCACAATAGCCCAGCGCACCGGCCAGGGCAAGGAGCTGCGCACCGACATGCGGGGCGCGCTAATCGTCAGGCGGCGGCGTAAGAGTCTAAATCGCACGGAAATTGGTTCCCAATAAAACAAAAAGCCACCCAAGCCATGCCCGGGCGGCCCTTTTGCATTTCCGGTAAGGGATTAACGCTTGGAGAACTGCTTGCGACGGCGAGCGCCGTGGAAGCCGACCTTTTTACGTTCCACTTCGCGCGCGTCACGCGTCACGAAGCCGGCTTGGCTCAGCATGGGCTTGAGCGTTGCATCGTAGTCGATCAGGGCGCGGGTGATGCCGTGGCGCGTCGCACCGGCTTGTCCCGACTCGCCGCCACCGGCCACGTTGACCATGATGTCGAAAGTTTCGGCATGGTTGGTCAACAGCAGGGGCTGCTTGCAGATCATGATCGAGGTTGCACGACCGAAGAAGTTCTCAATGGCTTTGCCATTGACAACGATCTGGCCAGAGCCTTTTTTAAGAAAAACACGGGCGACGCTGGATTTGCGACGGCCGGTTCCGTTGTTCCAATCACCGATCATTTGCCTGCTCCTGGGATTTCCAGCACTTTGGGCTGCTGGGCGGTATGGGGATGCTCAGCACCGCCATAGACCTTGAGTTTCTTGATCATCGCGTAGCCCAGAGGGCCTTTTGGCAGCATGCCCTTGACGGCTTTTTCCAAAGCGCGGCCAGGGAATTTGGCTTGCATATCGCGAAAGTTGATGGCGGAAATGCCACCGGGGTAGCCGGAGTGGCTGTAGTACACCTTGTCAATGGACTTGGCGCCCGTGACGCGCAGCTGGGCTGCGTTGATGACGACAATATAGTCGCCGGTATCTACGTGAGGCGTGTAAATGGCCTTGTGTTTGCCGCGCAAACGGAGAGCAACTTCGCTGGCTACTCGTCCGAGGACCTTATCGGTCGCGTCAACCACAAACCACTCGTGCACGACCTCAGCGGGTTTTGCGCTGAAAGTTGACAT
>CAMDHS010000133.1 GCA_945898115.1 Comamonas sp. lk | reverse complement strand
CACTGGCCAAGTCGCAGTGGTTCAGCACCAGCTGGTCGGCCGCGCGCACCTGGCGCAGCACGGTGTCGGCCAGCAGCGGGTCGTGGGCCTGGGCCAAGGCGCAGCTGGCATCAAGCACCACCACCACGCCGTCCAAAGAGAGGCCAGGGTCGGCGCGGCCGAGTTGCGCAATGCGCCAGGGGTCGGAGACACCACTGGCTTCGATTACCACTGCGTCAAAGTCGTGCGCGCGGTCCAGCACCTGGCCCAGGGCGCGGCCCATGTCGTCGCCGATCTGGCAGCACACGCAGCCGTTGGTCAGGGCAAAGGTGTCGCCCTCGTGCGCGGCAATCAGCGCGGCGTCCAGGTTCAGGGCGCCAAAGTCGTTGACCAAAATCGCCAGCCGCAGACCGCCGGTGTTGCGCAGCCAGTGCTGCAAGAGCGTGGTTTTGCCCGCGCCCAAAAAGCCGCCAATCACGGTGAGCGGCAGGCGCCGGGGCGTGGGCACTTGCGCCACCTTGGCGCCAAGCGTTTCAGGCGCCACGGGCCTGAAATACCTGGCCCGACAGCACCGTGCCCCAGACCGCAATGTCTTTGAGGCGCATGGGGTCGATTTCCAGCGGGTCTTCGGCCAGCACGCAAAAGTCAGCGCGCTTGCCGCATTCGATGCTGCCAATCTCGTGGTCGAGCTTGAGCGTCCAGGCCGCACCCAGGGTGATGGCGTGCAGCGCCTGGGCCACGCTGATGCGCTCGGCCTCGCCCAGCACCCGGCCCTCGGGCGTGATGCGGTGCACCGCGCACCAGGCGGTAAACAGCGGCCCCAGCGGCGTGACCGGTGCGTCTGAGTGGATGGCCAGGTGCACGCCTGCCGCCAGCGCGCTGGCGCAGCCGTCGAGCCGGTGGGCGCGGTCTGGCCCCATGGTCATGGTGTAGTGCTGGTCGCCCCAGTACCACAGGTGGTTGGCAAACAAGTTTGCGCACAGGCCCAGCGCAGCCATGCGGCGAAACAGCGGCGCGTCCACCATCTGCGCGTGCTGCAAGGTGTGGCGGTGGTCGGCGCGCGGCGCTTTGGTCAGCACGCGTTCGATGGCATTGACGGCCACTTCGCTGGCCTCGTCGCCGTTGGTGTGGGTGTGGACCAGCAGACCGGCGCGGTGGTAGGTCTCAAAGTCGGCCTCGTACTGGGCCGGCGCCGTGACCCAGATGCCGTTGGGCGCGCCGTTGAAATAGCCGGGCCAGCGCAGCCGGGCGCTAAAGCCCTGGATGGAGCCGTCGAGCATCATCTTGACCAGGCCGTAGCGCAGGCGGTCGGTGTTGCGGGTCATGAGCTGCTGCACATGGGCCGCGCCCAGCGCCGCGCCGTGCGTGCCATGAAAAGCCTGAAAGGCCGGCAAGATGCGCACGCCGCAGTCGTCTTGCACCAAGGCCGCTTCAAGGGTTTGGCAGTCGGCGTCGGTGAGTTTGTTGACCAGGTCGGTGGCGGTGGTCACGCCTTGCATGCAGGCCAGCGCGGCAAAGGACTTCACGCCCTCCACCGTCATGGGCGAGAGCAGCCCGGCGTCGCCCACCTTGCGGATGACCAAAAACATGGCGGCGGGCTCTTGCAGCTCGCCCGTGGGCTGGCCTGCGCGCGCGCCGTCGGCAAACTTGACCACGCCTTCGACCTCGTTGTCGGCGTCCACTCCGGCGATGTCGAGCATGGCGGAGTTGACGTTCATCAGGTGGCCGTTGGCGTGGGCAATGACGATGGGGCGGGCGCTGCTGGCGCGGTCCAGGTGCTCGACCGTCATGCGTTCGCCGCCAAAGTAGATCGGGTCAAAGCCCCAGGCAATCAGCGGCTCGGTGGCGCTGTGCCCGTCCGCGCGCATTTGCGCGTCAATCGCGGCGAGCCGGTTGACCACCGCTTCCATCGAGCGCAGGCCGCTCCAGACCTTGCCCTGCGGGTCGCGCCGGTCAAACCAGCCCAGGTAGTGCATGTCCCACATGCTGCCTTCCTTGAGGTGGCAGTGGCCTTCGACCAGGCCGGGCATGAGCACTTGGTCGGCAAAGCGCGTGTCCAGCGTGTGCGGCCCCCACTGCGCCAGCGTGGCCAGGTCGCCCACGCCCAAAATGCGCCCGTCGCGCACCGCCACGTGCGTGGCCTGCGGCTGCATCGGGTTCATGGTGATGATGTTGCGGGCGGCGTAGATGGTGATGGACATGGGCGGGCTCACAAAAGGTGGGAAAGAGGAAACCGGGCGTGCTGTGCGATCCAGGCTTGGCGAAGGCGCAGTTTAGATGGCTGCGTTCACTTGCGTGTTAAACGCCTGCATCTCGCGCATCACGCGTTCGGTTTCGTCCATGTCGGTGATGGACTCATCGCAAGCCGGGCAAAAGTCCGCCGTCACCGCAGGAATGACGGTGCTTTCGCCCTTGTAGGTGTATGGCAGGTCACGGATGTCGTGGATCAGATGCGCCGCGCCGCAAACAGGGCATTTCATGTTTATAGCTCCTTGAAGGACACAATCAAAGCGTCGTTAATCACCGTCAGCTTCAGTATTCCGAAGCTGGTGAGCCGCGGCCAAATGCCGGCGCCATTCATCCAAGTTAACCCGCCAAATACCGCTCCACGCGATCGGTGGTCCAAGTCGCTATTCCGGCGCCAAAGAAGTCGGCATCTTCTGTCCATATGGGGCAAGCAGTCGTCATGGCGCAGGCGAGCACAGGCCAGTCATCGGCATCGCGCATGGCAATTCGTTACAGCGCCGCTTCGCTGTTTGCGCCTCTTTTTTCCAGCAGCTCGGGGAGGTACTTTCGCGCGTCCGCACAGGCGACTATGCGCTCTCGCACCCGCTTGCCCAGTACCGCGCGAATCAGGATGTTGGCATCCAGAACGATGGCTTTGTTGCTCATGCCACCAAAGACACCGGCTTCTAGGGTGTGCTTGCGCGTTTACGCGTGGTTTTGAATTCGGCGACCACCGCGTCCACATCAATTCTCTTGGCTGCAAGCAAGCGATCCAAGGTCTTGCTCGCCTTCTTCAAGGCGGCAACGTCAGCCTCCGCCTGGCCGTGCGTCGGGATGAAGTAACCAATGGTTTGCCCATGGCGCGTCACGGCCACTGGCGTGCTCGACGCAATGAACTCGACCATGCCGGCCCGGAATTCGCGAATCCCCACTTTGGTAGCTTGCATCATTTTTCCTTTGAATTCGAACACCTATTGTGGATTCCCGTGTACACAAAACCGCAAAAAGAGGATATTTTCACGCTCTTCACCCTGGCCCAACCCATGCAGCCGCCTGGAACTGCTCCCCAACGGCCCCAAGGCCGCGCAGCACTACGGCGCCATACTTGCCGCCCTGGAAAAACTCGGCCAGCCCATTGGTGTAGGTGACCAGCACATTGCAGGCCACGCAGGCGGCGAAGGTTTGGTGCTGGTGATGAACAACACGTTGGAATTCGTGCACGGGCCTGGGCTTGAAGTGGAGAACTGGGGTTAGCCGGGCCGGTAAGTCGCTGAGTGGCCGTGCATCAGCTGCACACGAGCGCGGTGACTGCCGGAGCCAGTTTGGTGCGATTGGTGCGGCGAGTTCGCGCCAGTGCGGTCACCGGCCAAAGCGAGCGTTCAGCCAGCGATCAAGGAAAGCGACCGGTTGTTGGGCCTCGCCTTGATCGAAGGGTTGGCCGTCACAGTATTCCCCCCAAAGGCCTCAACCGCTCACGAGCTAATTACTTCACCGAATCGGATGGCATTTCCGTACGGATCGTTGACTTGCATTTCGTTCATTCCCCAGGGCTGATTCGTGAGTTCATAACCGAACGGAGCGTTTCGCCCCTTGAGTTCCTTATACAGGTGTTCAATATTCTTGACCCTTATGTAGCAACTGCTCGCGCTACCGTACTTCCTTGCTTCATCCTCTGACCCGGCGTCCCAGAAATGAATCTCAACTTGCTCGCGACGAGCAATGAGGTGCCCGTGCTCAGCGAAAAGTGTGAAGTCGGTAAATCCAAGGCAATTGCGAAAGAAGTCGGCAGTGCGTTTGAGATCACCACTGGGTAATTGAGGGATCGCTGGGCTCAGTATGAATTTTGACATGGGCAAAAAGGCTCTTTAGATCAGACCGTAGAAGTAATGGGGTTAGGCATTACCGGAGGTCTTCGGGCACGAGCGAGTAAACAAAGGCGCTGTGGGGCGACCCCTGAAAATACAAGCGGTTTCTCGCTTCGCATTCAAGCCTTGCGCCAATTGTCTCGGCAACACGCTGACTTGCCTTGTTGTGCGTGAGAACCACGACCTCCAAGCGACTAAGGCCAAGTTCCTTAAAGCCGAGAACTGCGGACTGATGTGCCGCGAACCTTGCGACTCCTTGCCCGGTTCGCCTTGAGCTGACCCAGTACCCGATGTTTCCGATTCGGTAGGCACGATTGAAGTGATTCACACCGGTTCCGCCAACAACGGCGCCGGTATTGGCGTCGAAGATTCCGAGGGGGTACTCGGCACCAGCGGCCCACATGTCGCTGCTTGTTTGCATCCAGGCCTCTGCATCGGACAGGGAGTAGTCCTTTGAGCACCAAGGCATCCAGTAGGCGAGTTCATCCATCGACTCCCGTACTGCCGCGTAGAAGGAAGAGGCGTCAGTGGGTTGGAGTCTGCGAACGGTATATTTTGGAGTTTTGAGCACCTGATGCCTTCGTTTGTGACGCCTTTGATGTAGTCCGTAAATCGCCGAATATCTCCAGCGTGAAAGCGGATAAAACGTCTGCAAAAAATCGTTTGACATCAATAGCGTAGCTCAATAATTTGTATGAAAGTAAAAGTATAAAAAATTTGACAAAGCCGACAGACTTGCGTTGGCCTCAATGCGCCTGCTGGGCCAGTTGTGTGAGCGAATTTGACAAGTGCAACATAGCCTGCACATGGATAAAGCGGATCAATATAGCGTTTGATTTTTCATTCACTCATAGGTCACATCACTGGACCCCATGATGGATTTGTGAACGTGAATTCGACGAGCTGGACCCTCGCAATCAGTCGGTTGCCGAAGACCGCTAAATCAACAAAAAACAAAGCCTAGAGCGTCCAATCCCGAAAAGAGAAAAACCTCAAACCCCCGGCAACTGCAGCGGCGCCAACGGCTGCCCATCCACCAGCTCCACCCGGCGGCAGCGCACCCAGTGCCCCGGCGCAATCTCGCGCAGGGGCGGCAGCTCGGCGCTGCAGGCGGGCTCGGCCACCGGGCAGCGCCCAGCAAAGCGGCAGCCTGGCGGCGGGTTGATGGGGCTGGGTGGATCGCCGCTGAGCTTGATGCGCTGCGCCGCCCGGGCGCGCCCACCGTGCACCGTGGGCACGGCCGACATCAGCGCCACGCTGTAGGGGTGCAGCGGTCGGGCAAAAAAGGCCTGGCGCGGGGCCCGTTCTACGATCTGGCCCAGGTACATCACCGCGATTTCGTCGCAAATGTGTTCCACCACCGCCATGTCGTGCGAGATGAACAAATAGGTCAGGCCGTGCTCTTTTTGCAGGTGCACCAGTAGGTTCAAAATTTGCGCGCGAATGGCAATGTCCAGCGCCGACACTGGTTCGTCGCACACCACCAGCTCGGGGTTGGTGGCCAGGGCGCGGGCAATGTTGATGCGCTGGCGCTGGCCGCCCGAGAACTGGTGCGGAAAAAGCTGCTGCTGCTCCGGGCGCAGGCCCACGGCCTTGAAGAGATCGGCCACGCGCGCCTCGCGCTCTTGCGGCGTGCCCACCTGCATCAGGTCCAGCGGCGCGCGCACCGCAGCGCCCGCCCGCTCACGCGGATTGAGCGAAGAAAACGGGTCTTGGAAAATGATCTGAAAACGCCGGCGTGCCGCGCGCAAGGCCTCGCCTTCCAAGGTGCCCAGCGCCATGTCGCCGAGTTGCACCTGGCCTGCAGTAATGGGCGCCAGGCGCATCACCGCCAGCGCCGTGGTGGTCTTGCCCGAGCCGGACTCGCCCACCAGCGCCAGCGTGGTGCCGCGCGGTATGGAAAAGCTCACGCCGTCCACCGCCCGCACTACCTCAGGCGGCGCAAACCAGCCGGTCTTGGGCAGCGGAAAATGCACTTGCAGGTCGTTCACCTGCAGCAAGGGGGTGGCTGCGGCCACCGGTGGTTTGGGCGTGCTCATGCGTCGTCCCCTTGGCGCAGCCAGCAGGCGCTGCGGTGCGGCGCCGCTGCCGTGCTGTCGGCCAGCGCAAACATGGGTGGCACCTCAGACGCACAACGCGCCAGCGCCTGCGGGCAGCGTTCACGAAAGGCGCATCCCACGCCCAGTTCCCAAATGGACGGCACCATGCCGGCAATCTCGGCCAGCTCTTGGCGCTCGCTTTGCTGGCTGCTGCCGAGTTCGGGCAGGCAGTCAATCAGGCCCTGCGTGTAAGGGTGGCCGGGCTGGCCCAGCACCTGGGCGGTGTGGCCTTCTTCGACCACGCGCCCGGCGTACATCACCAGCACCCGGTCGGCCATTTCGGCTACGGCGCCCATGTCGTGGGTGATCAGCACAATGGCTGTGCCCTTGTCGCGTTGCAGTTCGCGCAGCAGGTCAAAAATCTGGGCTTGCACCGTCACGTCTAGCGCGGTAGTGGGCTCGTCGGCAATCAGGATGTCGGGTCGGCAGGCCAGCGCCATCGCAATCATCACACGCTGGCGCATGCCGCCCGAGAGTTGGTGCGGGTATTCGTCCACCCGCCGCTCGGGCGCCGCAATGCCCACCTGGCGCAGCATTTCAATGGCCTGTGCGCGCGCAGCGCCGCCGTCTAGCCCGGCGTGCAGGCGCAGCGATTCGCCAATCTGGTCGCCTATGGTAAAGACCGGGTTGAGCGAGGTCATGGGTTCCTGGAAAATCATCGAGATGCGGTTGCCCCGCACCGCGCGCATGCGCTCGTCGCTGGCTTGCAGCAGGTCTTCGCCCTGGAACAGCACTTGGCCCGCGCTGATGCGCCCGGGCGGTGTCGGTATCAGGCGCAAAAGCGCCAGCGCCGTCATGCTTTTGCCGCAACCTGATTCACCCACCACGCACAGCGTCTCACCCGCGTGCAGCGCCAAATCAACGCCGCCGAGTACCAGCGCCGTGCCGCGCCCGGTTTTGAATTCCACGCGCAAGTCGCGCACTTCCAGCAGGGCCTGCGGCGCGGGCATCAGCGCTCCCTCAGCTTGGGGTTGAGCGCGTCATTCAGGCCGTCGCCAATCAGGCTCACCGCCAGCACCGTCACGAAGATGGCCGCGCCGGGGAAGGCCACCGCCCACCAGCAGCTCAGCACGTACTGGCGGCTCGCGCCAATCATCAGGCCCCAACTCATGCGGTTTTGGTCGCCCAGGCCCAAAAAGGACAGGGCCGCCTCAAACAGAATCGCCGAGCCAATGGCCAGCGTGGCTGAGACGATGAGTGGGGGCAAGGCGTTGGGCAAAATCACGCGCCAGATGATGCGCGCGTGGCCCGCGCCAATGGCGCGTTCGGCGCGCACAAATTCCAGGTTGCGATACTTTAGGAACTCGGCGCGCGTCAGGCGCGCGGTGCCGGTCCAGGTCACCACCCCAATGGCCAGGGTAATCGTCAGAAGGGTGGGCGAAAACAGGGTCACCACCACCATGGCAAACAAGAGCGCGGGCAGCACCTGAAAGAACTCGGTCACGCGCATCAGCACCGCGTCCACCCTGCCGCCGTAATAGCCGGACATAGCGCCCAGCGTGATGCCAATGGACACCGACAAAAACGCCGCCACCGCCCCCACCAGCAAGGTGGCGCGCCCGCCATAGACCAGGGTGGTGAGCACGTCGCGCCCCAAATAGTCGGTGCCCAGCAAAGCGTCTTCAGAAAAAGGCGGCGTCATGGGTGCGGCGGTGATCTCAAACGGGTCCGCGCCCATCAGCCATGGCCCGCCCAGGGCTACCAGCAGCACGGCGCCCAGCATCAGCATGCCGGCAATGGCAGACGGGTTGCGCGCAAACATGCGCAGCGCCTCACGCCACGGGCCTTCGGGCTTGTAGCTGTTTTTCATGCGGCTTTGATCCGGGGGTCAATCAGGCGGTAGCACAGGTCGGTGATCTGGTTCATCACAACCACCACCACCGATGCGAACAGCAGCACGCCCAAAATGGTGGGGTAGTCGCGCCGCAGCACCGACTCATAGGCCAGCCTGCCCAAGCCCGGCCAGTTGAACAC
>CAMDHS010000132.1 GCA_945898115.1 Comamonas sp. lk | reverse complement strand
CGCTCGATGCTGAAGTCATTGAGCTGCAAATACTCCGCCACCATGGCCGCCAGGCGGGCGTCGTCTTCGATCATCAGCAGGTGTTTTTTCATTGCCTCAGTCTAGTGGCGTGGCCCCGCCCCGGGGTGCGTGGCGTCCAAAGCCTGGGTAAAGTTGCGTAAACATCGGCGCCTTGCCAATGGGCTTGCGCGGTGCTAGGGCTTGGGCGGCACCACCTGCAAGCGCGCTGCCAGCGCCACCAGCAGCAGCACCGGCACCCCCAGAAGCGCGGTAGCGGTAAAGAAGTGGGCGTAGCCAAAGGCGTCCACATATTTGCCCGAAAAGCCCGCCACAAACTTGGGCAGCAGCAGCATCATCGAGCTTAAGAGCGCGTACTGCGTGGCTGAATATTGCACATTGGTCAGCGACGACAAATAGGCAATGAAGGCCGAAGACGCAATCCCACCGGCCAGGTTATCAGCTGAGATTACCCAGACCAGCGCACTCAGATCGTGACCGCGCGTGCTTAGCCAGGCAAACAGCAGGTTGCTGGCCGCACTGAGCACGGCGCCCAGCATCATCACGCGCATCACCCCCATGCGCAGCGACAACACGCCGCCGACAAAGGCGCCCAGCAGCGTCATCACCACACCAAACACCTTGGTCACCGCCGCCACCTCGTCTTTGCTAAAGCCCATGTCTACATAAAACGGGTTGGCCATGATGCCCATCACCACGTCGCTGATGCGGTAGGTGGCGATCAGCGCCAATATCAGCGTCGCATGCCAGCCGTAGCGGCCCAAAAAGTCGGCAAACGGTGCCACCAGCGCGCCGCGCAGCCACTCCCGCAGGTTTCTGGCCGCAGGCACGGGCGCGGCCACCGGCTCTTGCGAAAATAGCACCGTCAGCACGCCGGGCAACATGCTTAGCGCCATCACCAAATACGCGGTTTGCCAGGGGCCGTGCTGGTAGGGCGCCGCCGCCCCGGCCACGGCAGCGGGCACCTCGGCGCGTGCAGCAATCCAGAGCGCGCCGGCACCGGCCCAGATCATGGCCAGGCGGTAGCCGGTTTGGTAGGTGGCGGCGAGTGCCCCCTGGTGCTGGGTGTCGGCGGACTCAATGCGAAAGGCGTCTAGCGCTATGTCTTGCGTGGCCGAGCCCACGGCCACCGCCACCGCGCACCACACCATGGGCGCGAGCGACTGCTGCGGGTCGGTCAGCGCCATGCACACCAGCGCAATCATGATCACCGCTTGCGAGGCCAGCAGCCAACTGCGTCGGCGCCCCAGCGCGCGCGTGAGCAGCGGTATCGGCATGCGGTCCACCATTGGCGACCACACCCATTTGAAGCCGTAGGCCAAGCCTACCCAGCTCAAAAAGCCGATGGTGGTGCGGTCGATACCAGCCTCGCGCAGCCAAAAACTCAGGGTGCCAAACACCAGAAGCAGCGGTAGCCCAGCGGAAAACCCCAGCGACAGCATGCGCAGCGAAGCCGGTTCGCCATAGACCTTGAGGGTTTGCAGCCAACCCGGCTTTGCGGGCGGGTTGGCTGGGTTTGCGGGCTTGGGGGGCGGTGCTGCGGACATCGGGGGAATAATAGCGCTTGGGTTTTGGCAGACAAATGGGAGCGTGCGGCATGGCGATGGGCAAAAGGTTTTTGAAACACGGTGGCGTGGCAGTGCTGCTGCTGTGCGTGTTGGCCAGCGCCTCGGCCTGGGCGCGCGAGGGCGTGGAGGTGGGCGAGCGCTCGGTATTTGCCGACATGGTCAGCGCCGAGCAGGTGGAGCAACAAGCCGCCCTGCAGTACCAACAAACTTTGAAGGCCGCCGCCGATCAACGCGCCCTGGGCCCAGCGGACAACGCGCAGGTGCGCCGCCTGCGCGCCATTGCGCAAAAGATCACGCCCCTGGCTAGTGAATGGAACGAGCGCGCGCGCCAGTGGAAATGGGAGGTCAACCTGATTGGCTCCAACCAGATCAACGCCTTTTGCATGCCCGGCGGCAAGATCGTGTTCTACACCGGCATTCTCAAAAACCTGCAACTCACCGACGACGAAGTGGCCATGGTCATGGGCCACGAAATTGCCCACGCCTTGCGCGAACATGCGCGCGAACGCATGGGCAAGTCCACCGTCACCAGCGGCGCAGCGCGCCTAGGCGGCGCCTTGTTGTCCGGCTGGCTGGGCATTGACCCGCGCCTGACCGACACCATGGCGCAACAGGGCGCCAACTTGCTCTCCCTTAAGTTTGGCCGCGAAGACGAGTCCGAGGCCGACCTGGTCGGCATGGAACTGGCCGCCCGTGCCGGTTTTGACCCGCGCGCGGGCGTCACCTTGTGGGAAAAAATGTCTGCCGCCAGCAAAGGCGCGCCGCCGCAGTGGCTGTCGACCCACCCCTCGGGCAATACCCGCATCGCCGAAATTGAGGCCAATTTGCCCAAGGTCATGCCGCTGTACGAGCGCGCCCGGCGCTCCAAAACCACCGAAGTCCCGGAAAACAAGGCGCCATGAGCTAAGCCACAGCAGACTGGCCTTGCCAATCCATACAGTGGTGTATGGACTGGCGTTAAACTGGCGTTTGGCGTGCGCTTGCGGCGCCGAATGACCTTGTTTGTATCGCCCGAAAGGCTCTCCATGTCCGCTGCCATCTCCTTGCCCACCGTCCCGCGCGTGTTGCGCACCCCCGACGCGTGTTTTGCCAACCTGCCCGACTTTCCCTATGCACCGCACTACACCGAGGTCGGTGGCCTGCGCATTGCGCACATTGACGAAGGCCCGCGCGACGGGCCCATCGTGCTTTTGATGCATGGCGAACCGGCCTGGTCGTTTTTGTACCGCAAGATGATTCCGGTGTTGGTGGCCCAGGGCCTGCGCGTGATTGCGCCCGACCTGGTGGGCTTTGGCCGGTCTGACAAACCGGCGCGTGCGCGCGACTATTCCTACCTCAACCATGTGCAGTGGATCAAGGCTTGGGTACAGGCCCATGATTTTCAGCACATGACGTTTTTTGCCCAAGACTGGGGCTCTTTGGTGGGCCTGCGGGTGGTGGCCGAAATGCCAGAGCGCTTTGACCGCGTGGCCCTGGGCAATGGCGCCCTGCCCACGGGCACCACGCCCGTGCCCAAGGCTTTCAAAATATGGCGTGCGTTTTCACGCTACAGCCCCTGGTTTCCGATTGGCCGGATCGTGAAATTCGGCAGCGCGCAAGGCCTGACGCCGCAAGAAGTGGCCGCCTACGATGCGCCCTTTCCCAGCGGCAAATACCGCGTGGCAGCGCGCGTTTTTCCCGGATTCGTGCCCACCACGCCGCAAGACCCCGAGCGCGCGCGCAATGAAGCCGCCTGGGAAGTCTTCAAGCGCTGGGACAAGCCCTTTCTCACCCTGTTTAGCACCCGCGACCCGATCACCAAGGGCGGCGAATTGATTTGGCAAGAACTCGTACCCGGCGCCCAAGGCCAGCCCCACACCAAAATCCGCGGTGCTGGGCACTTTTTACAGGAAGACAAGGGCGCCGAGGTGGCGCAGCATTTGGCGGCGTTTGTGCGGGCTTGAGGCCGCACATGCGCCTGGTACTGGGCCAGACAAGGGCGTAATAAGCCGGCCGAGTTCGTGCGTGGCGCCGTCGCCACGGTCCAAGCCCTTAGGTCCGCAATCGCCCGGCGAGTTGCAGTGATGCCCGCAGTGTGTCGTTGATCCGGGTTTGCCAGCCTGCGCCCGTGTCGCGCAGGGCCGCCAGCACATCGGCGTCAAGCCGAATTTTTACCGGCTCTTTGGTCGATGCGGCCTTTGGTCTGCCACGGCGTTTGAGCGTTTCGCCCTGAAACACATCGGCACGCGCAAAAAACGCCTGCGCCAGCGCAGGTGCGTCGTCCGGGTCAGTCCAGGTACTGGGTGTAGAAGGCTTTTTCGCGTTCATTGGCTTTCCTCATGCTGACGGTGCGGCGCGCCGCGCGGTGTCCAAACCATCACTACCAAGTCAGCCTGCAGAAAGCCAACGGCAATGAAACGGTCCTCGGCGTAATTCACGCGCAGGTCCTGGCTGGTGAAATGGAGCCCTGCAAATATCAAGTCGGCGTGTGCGAAGTCCAAACCTCGCTCCAACAAGGTTTTGTCTCGCTTCATGCTGTCGAATTCGATTTGCATAGTATTTATTGTACCCCCGGTAAATGATGCTGCAGAAGCTCTGCCGCTCCGTTGAGATGACAAATCCCTGAAGTCTGCAGCGCAAGAAGTACCCAATGGTCCCTTCCCGACCAGCACCGCGCCCGGCCCAAGACCCCATCCCCTTGACACACAGATCCGCTTGGCATCGCCCACAAACACCGTGGAGAAAGGCAAACTCAGATTGCGCAAAAGCACCCATAGAATCGAATGAATCAATAATTCCATGGCCGCCCATGAAAAAATCACTTATCGCGCTTTTTGTCGCTTTCTCATTGGGCCCCGTACTCGCAGGCCCGATGGAGGATGCGAAAGCCGCCCACGGGCGGGGTGACTATGCGACCGAGCTAGAAATCACGCGACCCGCCGCACAGGCCGGCCAGGCGTGGGCGCAGTGGTTTGTGGGCGACAGTTACCGCCTTGGGCGCGGTGTTGCACAGGATGCTACTGAGGCGGTCAAGTGGTACCAAATGGCGGCGGATCGTGGCAATTTGGGCGCGCAGTCCAACCTGGGATTCATGTACTACACAGGCCAAGGCGTGGCGCAGGACTATGCGCAGGCAGCCAAGTGGTTTGCGCAAGCCGCAGGCGGTGGACAGGCCTTTGCCCAGTACAACTTGGGCGCCCTGTATTTCAAGGGCCTCGGTCTGTCGCAGGATTACGCCGCTGCAGCCAAGTGGTACCAACTGGCTGGCGCGCAAGGGCTCGTTTTTGCACAACTTGACCTCGGCAATTTGTACCAAAGTGGACAAGGTGTCGCGCTGAACCAGGAGCAGGCAATAAAGTGGTTCCGCTTGGCCGCAGCGCAAGGCAACGCGCAGGCGCAGCAAAAGCTTGCCGTGGCCTACCACCATGGTCAGGGCGTGGCACCAGACGCAGTGCAAGCATTGGCCTGGTACCGATTGGCCGGCGCGCAAGGGGACGTGACCGCACAGCTCAATGCAGGCCTTCTGGTTTACGAGGGGCGGGGTGTGGGGCAGGACTACGCTTTGGCGCTGGCATGGCTGCGCCAAGCCGCTGCGCAGAACAGCGCTGCTGCGCAGAACGTGTTGGGCTTGATGTCTTACAAGGGCCAGGGAGTGCCACAAGACTACGAAGCCGCGCTCAAGTGGTTCCGCCTGTCGGCCGCCCAAGGCTACGCGGGTGCCCAAGCGAATTTGGGCGCTATGTACTACAACGGCCACGGCGTGGCAGAAAACTTTGCCAAGGCCTATATGTGGTTTAACCTTGGCGCGACCAAGGGCCAGACCAGCACTGCCAGGTCGCGCGACGTGGCTGCCGCCCAAATGAGCCCGGCGGAAATCGCCGACGCGCAAAAAATGGCGCGTGACTGTTTGGCGCGGGCATTCAAGGGCTGCAACTAGCGGTTTTGAACCAGGAGCCATAGGCCTGCGCTAAACCGTTCGTTAGGCATGTCGCCGACCCAGCGCGTGTGTGCCAACAAGCCCCTGGCGCAAAAGCGCCTAATAGGGCGCTCCCCCGTCCTGGTGGAGCGCACCTCCCAAGGCCCCATGCCCCATTCCCCCGTCGGCTATTTCACCAAGCAAGAAAACATCGCCGTGGCGGGCGTGGCGGACATGGTGATTCGCTCACTGCTGGACAAGCAGCAGTTCCATGATCCGCTGGAGGCGGCCTTGCGGCTGGGCATTTCTTCAGCCACCTGGCCGCTGTTTGGGCTTTTGTGGCCGTCTGGTGCGCGGCTGGCCGAGCGACTGGCCAAGCGGCCGGTACGCATGGGCGAGCGCATCTTGGAGATTGGTTGCGGCCTGGCATTGTCGAGCCTGGTCGGACACCGGCGCGGTGCGGACATGACGGCCAGCGACTGCCACCCGTTGGCCGGGGCCTTTTTGGCTGAAAACGTGCGCTTAAACGGCTTGTTGCCTCTCAAGTACCGCCACGGCCAGTGGGGCCGCTTGCCGCAAGACAGCGACTTTGATGGCCCGCCGCCCGTGTCCGCGCTGGCGTTGGCGGCGCCTGATCTGGCAATCAGCGGCCGCTTCGAGCTGATCATTGGCAGCGACATTCTTTATGAGCGTGATGAGGCCGGCGCATTGGCCGACTTTATCGACGGCCATGCCGCGCCAAAGGCCGAAATCTGGGTGGTGGACCCCAACCGGGGCAACCGGGCGCACTTCCACCGCAATATGACGGCCCTGGGCTTTGGCATGAGCGAACAAACCATAGACCGCGCCGCGCTGCCTGGCGTGGCGGCATACAAAGGGCGCATGCTCAGTTACCGACGATGATCTGGCCCATGTAGCAAGTTGTACCAGTGCGTTACAAGGGTTTGTCCTAGCTTGCGGGCACGGATTTCAGCGAATACTGTCTCCTTTTTTCTAATGCAACCAAATCGGAGATGTCGCATGCAAGTTCAGCTCAAGGTCAATGGCAAAGACAAGACGGTGGATGTACCGCCGCATACCCTGCTGGTGCAGGTTTTGCGGGAGCATTTGCAGCTCACCGGCACCCATGTGGGATGCGACACCGCCCAGTGCGGCGCCTGCACCGTCATCAAGAATGGCCGCGCCATCAAGTCCTGCAATGTGCTGGCCGCCCAGGCCAACGGCAGCGAAATCACCACGATTGAAGGCCTGGCCCAGGCCGATGGCACCATGCACCCCATGCAAGCCGCGTTCAAAGAGTGCCATGGCCTGCAGTGCGGCTATTGCACCACCGGCATGGTGATGAGCGCAGTAGACCTGTGCACCCACCACCCCAAGGCAGACGCAGGCGAGATTCGCGCCCTGCTCGAAGGCAATATTTGCCGCTGCACCGGTTACCAAAACATCGTCAAATCCGTGCAACAAGGCCAAGCGGCCATGGCCAGCGCTTAAGGAGTTAAAAACATGGGTGCCTCAGATTTCTCCAAACTGCCCTTTATCGGCGAATCCATCCGCCGCAAAGAAGACTACCGTTTCCTCACCGGTGCGGGCCAGTACACCGACGACATCAACCTGCAAGCCCAAACCCATGCGGTGTTTGTGCGCAGCCCGCATGCCCACGCCATCATCAAAGGCATCGACATCAGCGCCGCCATGGCCATGCCAGGCGTGGTGCACATCTTTGTGGGCACCGATTTAGAGGGCAAGATGGGCGGGCTGCCCTGTGGCTGGCTCATTACCAGCACCGACGGCAAGCCCATGAACGAGCCACCCCACCCGGTGTTGGCCCTGGGCAAAGCGCGCCACGTGGGTGACCAGGTGGCCATGGTGATTGCCGAGACGCTGGAGCAGGCCAAAAACGCCGCCGAAGCCGTGGCAGTGGACTACGAACCCTTAAGCGCAGTGGTCGATGTGCGCGACGCGGCCACTGGCGCCCAGTTGCACGACGCCGCACCCAACAACCATTGCTACAAATGGGCACTGGGAGAGAAAGACCAGATCGACGCAGCTTTTAGCACTGCGGCCCATGTCACCAAGCTCGACCTCATCAACAACCGCCTGGTGCCCAACGCCATGGAGCCGCGTGCCGCGATCGGCAGCTACAGCCGCGCCACCGAAGAGTACGTGCTTTATGTCTCCAACCAAAACCCGCACGTCGAACGTCTGCTGATGACGGCCTTTGTGCTGGGCTTGCCCGAGCACAAGGTGCGCGTGATCGCCCCTGACGTGGGTGGCGGTTTTGGCTCCAAAATTTACCTCTACGCTGAAGACGTGGCGCTGACCTGGGCATCCAAGCAGATCAACCGCAGCATCAAATGGACTTGCGAGCGCTCCGAGTCCTTCCTGACCGACGCCCATGGCCGCGACCACGTCAGCCACGCCGAAATGGCGATGGACAAGGACGGCAAGTTTCTGGCCATGCGGGTGCATACCGACGCTAATCTGGGCGCCTACCTGTCCACCTTCTCCACAGCGGTGCCCACGATTTTGTACGCCACGCTCTTGGCGGGCCAGTACACCTGCCCGCTGATCCATGTGGAAGTGGACGCCTGGTTTACCAACACCGCGCCGGTAGATGCCTACCGGGGTGCCGGTCGCCCCGAGGCCACCTACCTGCTCGAGCGCCTGGTGTCGCGTTGCGGCTGGGAAATGGGCCTGGGCCAGGACGAGATCCGCAAACGCAA
>CAMDHS010000131.1 GCA_945898115.1 Comamonas sp. lk | reverse complement strand
TTGGGGGCCTGCACTGGCACATGGTTGGCCTGAAAGCCCACGTACGCAAAAAACGGCTGCTGCTTGCGCGCGTCAGCGTCGATGTAGCCGATGGTGCGGTCAATGAAATAGGCAGACGAGTAAAAGTCGGCGGGCATCGTGGCAACCTTTCCGTCTTCAAACCAATACACCGTCGGCAGATGCGGCAGGTATTGCTTGGCGGGTTCCCAGTTGTCCGAGCCGGTGTCGCCCTGCACGATGGACTTGTCAAAGCCACGTCGATTGGGCAGGTTGTGCGGCTCAGAGCCCACGTTCCACTTGCCCGCGATATAGGTGCGGTAGCCGCTGTCTTGCAACAGCGACGCCACCGTCACCACGTTGGTCGCCAGCGAACCCAGGTAGCCGGGTTTGCCCAGGTGTTCGGTGGGCATGGCTTCACGCAAATTGCCCACGCCGTTGCGGTGGTTGTCCACGCCGGTCAGCAGCATGGAGCGTGTGGGCGAACACGAGGCCGCCACATGAAAGTTGGAAAAACGCATGCCGCGCTTGGCCAGCGCGTCAAGGTGCGGGGTGGCGATTTCGCCGCCAAACGCGCCCAGGTCAGAGAAACCCCAGTCGTCAGCCACCAGCACCACAATATTCGGGCGCGGGGCCGCACCGGTCGCCACGGGGGGCGCCGCCAGCGCTGCACCCTGCACCGCCAAGATCCCCGTCAACACCCCCGCCAAACCCAGCGCGTAGCCCAGGCGCGTTACCGATTTTTTCATGGCAAAACCTTCAATAAAAGAGGCGCTGGTCTTGCGCGCCGACAAACCCATACACTAGTGTATTTTCCAGGCAATTTAGCACGCCTATGCGCTGAGCGGGACTTGTGTCTATCGTTTGCGCGACAATCTTCCCTCTACTGAGACCCCACAAACCAAATGGTATCTGCCCCCGTTCCACCCCAAGCGCCGCCAACGACGGCAGCCGCCGCCGTACGCCTGAACCGCGACGATTGGCTGGACGCCGCTTTTGCCGCTGCAGTGGAACACGGTTTTGACGGCGTGCGCGTGCTGGTGCTGGCGGATACCTTGGGCGTGACACGCGGCAGCTTTTACTGGCACTTCAAAGACCATGCCGAATTGATTGCAGCGCTGCTTGCGCGCTGGCTCGCCGCAGAAGCGGCCAGCAAGCAGCGCCTGCAGCAACCCGGCAGCGATGATCCGGTCAAAGACCTCGAACAACTGCTAGACGCCGCCCTGGCCCATGGCGGTGCGGACCTGAGCAATATGCGCTTTGAACTCGCGCTGCGCGGCCTGGGCCGACGCGACGCTGCCGTGGCCGCAATGCTGCTCGAAGTGGACCAGGCGCGCATGGCACTATTCGCGGGCAAGTTCGCACGCATCACGCCAGACACCAAAACCGCCATCGACCTGGCAGCCCTGTTTTACCTGGCGATTGTGGGCAGCTTCCAGGCCCTGAGCCGCCCCCAGGCCGCGCACCCGACCAAGCAGTACCTGACCGAGATCATTGGCCGCTACCTGATCCAGCCGCAGGCCCGTTAAGCGGGTGCTGCCACTTTGGCAGACCTTGAGGCCAAACAAATCACACCATGGCGCATCGCCGTTATTGACATACGGCAAGCCCATTGGCTGCGCTCCCCGTGGTAGTTCATACTGTTACAGTATTGACAACAAATAATATCACCCAGGGGACAAGACATGAAAAAGACCTACGCATGGTGCGCGGCGTTTGCCCTTGTGGCGCTTGCGCAAGCAAGCCACGCACAAATCCTGGTGGGACAAACCGCTGGATTTAGTGGCCCGGTGAGCGCTGGCGTACAAGAAACCAAGGCGGGCGCAATGCTCTATATTGACGCAGTCAATGCCAAGGGCGGCATCAAGGGAAAACAAATTGAACTGCTGTCCCTGGACGACAAGTTCGAGCCCAAACTGGCTGGCGAAAATGCCCGCCAGCTGATTGAGGATCGCCAGGTGCTCGCCCTTTTTCTGACCCGTGGCACCCCCCATACCCAAGCCATCCTGCCCTTGCTCAACAAATACGGCGTGCCACTCATTGGTCCATCCACCGGCGCGATGGTGCTGCACCAACCGGTCCAGACCCATGTATTCAATGTGCGGGCAACCTACCAGCGTGAGGCTGAAAAGGCTATTGGCCAATTGACCTCCATGGGCTTTACGCGGATCGGGCTGGTCTATGCGGATGACAGCTTTGGCGCCGACGGCGTAGAAGGCGCGCAAAAAGGCTTTGCCGCAGGCAAGCTGTCAGCCACGTTCCTAGAAAAATTCGACCGCAGCAAGCCGGACTTTGGGCCCATTGCGGCCAGGGTCATACAAACCAATGCGCAGGCCATCATCATGGTGGCGTCAGGTCAGGCGGTGGTGGATGCTGTTACCGCGTTTCGCGCTGTCGGCTCGACTGCGCAGATTGTCACCTTGTCCAATAACGCGTCGAGCGGCTTTATCAAGAGCTTGGGGGATCAGGCGCCGGGCGTGATCGTGACCCAGGTTTTTCCATATGAACGCTCCGTAGCTTACGCCTTAGTTACCCAGGCTCAGGAGTTGGCCAAGGCCAAGGGTCTGGGCGACATCAGCCCGGCCATGCTTGAGGGGTTTGCGACGGCAAAAGTTCTGGTTGAAGCCTTGCGCAAGGCGGGTGCAAAGCCGACCCGAAGCAGCATTCAAACCGCCCTGGAAGGCATGCGCAAATTCGACATCGGCGGGCTGGAGATTAGCTACTCTGCCACGGACCACACGGGGCTTGACTTTGCCGACCTGTCCATCATAAGCGCAAACGGAAAATTCAAGCGCTAGCGCGCTTCGGAGGGCGAAGCGCCCGTCAGGGCCCCGGCGCGATCAAAACCGTGCGAAAGCCCAGGTGGCTGACGGCAAGATCGTCGTCTTGCGCCTGGCGGGCGCCTGCGCGGTAGCGCATGCAGTAGTTGGGCGCGCACAAAAACGATCCCCCTTTGATAACGCGCTGGCCCACGGCTGCGCTGCCTGCAGGCCGCGCGCTGCCGGGCCCCGGTTCGGCCACCTCGTCCGTGACCAACACCGCGTGGCTGGGCGTGTAGGCGTCGCGCGTGAGTTCCCAGGCGTTACCAATCATGTCGAACAGGCCCAGGGCATTGGGCGTAAAGCAGCCCACGGGCGCTAGGCCCACAAAGCCGTCAGCGGCTGAATTAGCCACCGGAAACAGGCCTTGCCAGGTGTTGGCCTGGGCGGGTTGCTCGTGCGCGGATGGCACCGCATTTTGCGCACCACGCGCCGCCCATTCCCACTGCGCCTCGGACGGGATGACCGCGCCCAGCCAGCGCGCATAAGCCTGGGCGTCTTCAATGGTGACGTTTACCACGGCGAAGGCGCCGCGCCCCTTAATGCTGGTGGCCGGGCCGCCGGGATGGCGCCAATCGGCCCCGGCCAAATAGCGCCACCACTGCGTGGCGCTGCCCTGGCCGGACAGGCTGGTTGGGCTAATGAACACCACGGCGCCGGGCAGGCGCATCTCGGGCGGCAATTCGGGGTGGGCTTTGGCGTCCACCGCGCGCTCGGCCACTGTGCGGTAGCCGGTGGCCTGCACAAAAGCGGCGAACTGGTCGTTGGTGACTTCGGTGCGGTCCATCCAAAAGCCCGCCACGGGCAGCGCGCGAATGGGTAGTTCTTCCGGGTAAACCGTGTCGCCCAAGGACAAAGTACCGGCGGGCACCCAGACCCGACCCAGGTGGGGTGCGCCTGCAAGCTGCGGCGGCAGCGAGCAAGCCAGACGCTCCTCGTAGCGCAGCTGCTCGCTGCGCTGGGAGGACCACAGCAGCCAGGCGGCTAGCGCCAGCAGCGCAGCGCCCGTAAGTCCGAATGCGAGCCAGCGGCGCTTGGGGGAAGTGAAAAAAGAAATGGCCATGGGCCTGATTTTCACCGCAAGACGCACCGGTGCTGTGGCCCGGTGGTAACGGACTAGTTGCTCCAATAGGTGTATTCGTCGCCAGGAGCAGCGGGTTGGTTCAGCGTTTTGTCGATGGTGATAGGCATCTTGATGAACGATGCCCAAAGCGGCGGCGGCATGTTGGCATGGTGCGCCGCAAGCTCTGCCTTGAGTTCTGCCAGCTTTTGCGGCTCAGTGGCCGCGAGGTTGACTTTTTCGGTCGGATCGGTGGCCAGATTGAACAACCAGTCCTTGGCCGGTAAATCGGCCGAAATCAGCTTCCATTGCTGGTGGCGCAGGGCGCGGTGCGGGCCGTCGCGCCAGAACACGGTGCGTGCAGCCTGGACTGCGGGCTTGGCACCCAAAAAAGGCAGCAAGTTCACGCCGTCAATTGGGCGGTCGCTTGGCATTTTCCCGCCGGCTGCGGCCACCAGCGTGGGCATCATGTCGATGTTGGAGATGGGCTGCGGGTACTGGGTGCCCGCCGCAATATGGCCCGGCCATTTGGCCACGTAAGGCACGCGCAGACCGCCTTCAAAAAAGGTGAGCTTCCAGCCCCGGTAAGGACGGTTCACGTCGGGGATGCCGATGTAGCTAGGCGCACCGTTGTCGCTGGCAAAAACGACCAGGGTGTTTTGATCCAGCCCCTCGTCTTTGAGGGTTTGCAGCACGCGGCCCACGCTGCGGTCCACCGAACGCACCATGGCGGCATAGACGCGGCGGCGGTGGTCGGGGATATGGGCGAGTGCGTCATAGTCTTCCTTGCTCGCTTGCAGCGGCGTATGCACGCCCCAATGCGCCAAGTACAAGAAAAATGGCTGGTTTTTATTGCGCCGGATGGCGGTCACTGCCTGGTCGGTAAAGTAGTCGGTGAGGTATTTGTTGGGCTCAAACCATTTCCCAGCGTTGTAGCTCACGCCAAAGCGCATATTGGGCCAGAGGAACTTGTCGATGGGGTCAAATTCCTGTTTGGAATTGACCACGCGAGGGTCGTTTTGCGGCAAGTACAAACCGCTTTCCATGAACACGCTCTCATCGAAGCCCTGGTTACCCGGGCGCATCTCGGGCGTGCTGCCCAAGTGCCATTTGCCGATGTGCATGGTGTGGTAGCCGCGCGCTTTGAGGGCTTCGGCCATGGTGATTTCGGACGGCGGCATACCCAAGTCGTTGAAGTCTTTGGCCTGGCCTGCAGCGACCTTGTCGATGAGCACCGGGTTGGCGCGCTTGGCGTCCGTGTACAACTCCGCCGCGACACGCGAGAGCGCGCCCGGTGTGGGTGTGAACTCAACGCCAAAGCGCCACGGATAGCGCCCCGTCATGAGCGCGGCCCGCGACACGGTGCATACGGCGCTGCCCGCATAGCCTTGGTCAAAGCGCACGCCCTCGCGTGCGATGGCATCAATGTTCGGAGTGGGCACGCCGTCCGCAGTAAGCCCGCCACCATGGGTGGATACATCGTTAATGCCCAGGTCGTCGGCCAGAATGAAGATGATATTGGGCGGGCGTTGCGCCAGCGGCGTGTCTGCCGTCTGCGGTCCCTGCACCCAGGGCGTCTCCTTGTAGGCATCGCGCGGATAGCGGAGGTCGGTATACCAACCCAGCGAATACTGCAGCAGGTAAATGCGGTTGCCATAGACCAAGGCGCCCAGGGCGACCAGCGCAGCGACTACCAGACCTAGCTTGTGGTGGGTTTTCATCGGGGAATCTCCAGCGCTACAAGCGCGCGTTTTTTGTATTGGGGCCGCGCACGGCTAAAGCGTGTCGTCGATCAGTTGTGCAATGCCGGCTGTTTGCAGAATCTGCCGGGCGCTGGCCTGGTGCTGGGCGTCCAGCGCCACAAACTGCTCGCGCAGCCAACGCAGGCACTTGGCCTGGTAGGGCACCACGCCTTGCTGCCACAGCCCGGCGGGTAACTCGACAGTCACCTGTTTTTCGCCCTGGGCACGCGCGCGTGCGTTGGCCAGCAGCACCGGAACATAACCCTGGGCAAGCTCCTGCAACAAGGCCAATAGCGTAGGCTGCAGCGCATCGCCCGAAGCCCAGTCGCTGCTGTGCGGCTCCAGGCCCGAGAGGTCTTCCACCAGCTCCACCCAGGCAAACACCCGGCGCGAGCGCTTGAGCGTGAGGGCCATCGAGGTCGGATCGAAATGCGCCAGTTGCGACAACTGGCCGTAGAGCGCAAAGTCACTGGCGCCGGGGCGCTGCCCCATTAAAAACGGCTGCACCCGCAAATGGGCGTCCAGCAGATCGACCAGGCGCAGGTAGCTGGCCTCGATCATTCCGGCGGTCTGGTCGTTGGAGCCCACCACCGCCAGGCGTGCAATCTGGCGCTGCGAAAAATACGCTTTGGTGGCATCGAGCAAGGCCTCGTCCGCGTTCACACCCACAAAGTGCTGGGGAAGAATGTCGCCCGCCTTGTCAATGCCATCGGCAAAATTCCAACGGTAGTGGAACATGGCCTTGGTGACCCACTCGTCGGCAAAGTCTTCCAGCAAAGCGTCAATCAAGGCCAGCAGCGGATCGGGTGGCAGCGCGCTGCGCCCGGACACTTCTTGTTCCAGCCGCCGGATCAGGGGGGTGGAATCGGTCACCGCTGCAAGCACGCCTTCTGCGTTGGGCAGGTAAAAGGTGGGCAAGAGTTCGACGGCCGCTTTGGGCATGCCCGCTTTGTCGGCAGCCATGCCCACCAGAAAACGGTAGGGAATGTGGCGGTAGCGCATGAGCGCAATCATCTTGCGGGTGTAGGGTGAGGCAGGTGCACCCTTGAATGCCACAGGTAAGTCGATCATGCGAAACCCCAAAAGGCCGCCGTCAGCAGCGCCAGCAGGGCGCCCACCAACAGCCGCACGGTAAACAGATTGACCAGCGGTTTGACCGGGAATACCACCGTATCTTGGATGGCCGCCCATTTGTGCACGTCCACCCCGGCTGCACCGATGGCCAGAACAAAGTTGAAAAAATCACGCTGGCTGCGGTAGCGCACCATGGCCACGTAATGCCAGTCGGGCACGCCTTCGCAGTCAATAAAACGCCCGCTGCGCTTGGCAATAAACACCGGCATACAGGCCCGGCGCAGCAAGTGGGGAATGATGGCTTTGCCGTAGCGCTTGTCGGCCTCGCGCGGGTCGTCGCTGTAGTGGTAGCCCGGCGGGTACAAGGCCTTAGGGCGGTAGCGCACGCAGTTGTGCATGACGAACTCTTTGCCGTCGTCGCTGGCCATGAGCTGGCGTGCCTCGTCTATCAGGGATTCGCCCGGCGTGCCTTGGAGGCGCTGGCGCAGGGTTTCAACCACCGCATCTTTGGTTGCTGCATCCATGGGCGCCCCGTTGCCGCCGTACCACCAAGCAAAGAATGCAAACAGCGCGATTGCTGTCCCAAGCAATGCTGCGTGATAAGCCATCGGGCCGCCCAGGATCAGGCTGCTGCGGGGCCGGACACGGGCGTGAAATACCTTGTGTTATCGCGCAACCAGGCTTGCGAACGGCTGGCGTCGTGCTGCTCGGGGTGAAAGTCCTCGCGCAGGTAGTCGCGCCACTGCGCCACGTTGCCGCGAATCATGCCGTCCTTGGAAAACAGCAGTTTGGCGGCACTGCGCCAGGTGCTGACGCGGAACAAAGCGCCGTCGTGCCAGAGGTTGCGCACGGTCTGGCGCGTCAGGTCCCACATGAAGATAAAGCTCACGTAGTGAAACACCCGAACCCGCCACACATGGCTGCCGCCCATGGCCTGGTAGATGTCAAAGGCGGTGCTGCGGTGCTCGGACTCTTCGGCGCTGTGCCAGAGCCACAGGGTTTGCAGGCGCTCCTCAGTGCCTTCTAGCGCTTCGGGGTGGCGCAGCATCCAGTCGGCAAACAAGGCGGTGAAGTGCTCGGTCGCGGCGGTTCCGGCGACGTGCATGCGCGGGTCGAGGTGCGCCTGCTTTTTGATGCGTGCCGTGGAGCTCTCGGCAATGGTGTTGGTGTAGCCCATGCGCTCCAGGTGGCCGTTGAACAGCGCATGGATGCGCCGGTGCGTGGCTTCTTGGCCCACAAAACCCTGCACTTCGGTGGCAAATTGCGCGCGTTTGTCTTCGGGCAATGTCTTGAAACCGGCGCGCACCGAGTCCATGAAGAACTGCTCGCCCACGGGAAAACTCATGGACAGGGCACTAAAAAAAGCCGAGCGAAAGGCGTCGCCCCCGTTCCAGCGCGCCGCAAACGGCGTGTTCAAGTCCACCAACAGCTTTCGCACTACCAAATCAGTCATTTCAACCCCTACTTTGATTTAAAACAGGCCACACAGTTCGCGCGGTACACATGAGCTTCGCACACCTTTGGCATTGAACAATACACAAGTGTACTGTGCTTCTCGGC
>CAMDHS010000130.1 GCA_945898115.1 Comamonas sp. lk | reverse complement strand
TGTCCACGCCAAGGGTGGACTCCATCACACTGCGCGCCATTGCGGTTTTGTTGATGGCATTGACCGCCTGCACCACGATGGGAATGCCCGCGAAGGAGCCGTGCAAATCGGTGCTTGCCAGGAGCTTTTCGCCGGTGCTGACCTCGCCTTTTTTGAATTTAATGGCCTTAGCGCGCAGCATGGTGTGCGGGAAGTCTAAGTTGAACGAATGGGGCGGCACATAGGGGCACTTGGTCAGGTAGCACAGGTCGCACAAATAGCATTGGTCGACCACTTTCCAGTAGTCTTGCTTGTCCACGCCATCGACTTCCATGGTTTTGCTCTCGTCCACCAGGTCAAACAGGGTGGGAAAGGAGCCGCACAGACTCACGCATCGACGGCAACCATGGCAAATGTCAAAAATGCGCTCCATTTCATGGAAAACCGAGGCCTCGTTGTAATAGTCGGGGCCCTTCCAGTCGATGGGGTGGCGGGTAGGTGCCTGCAGATTGCCTTCGGTTGCCATGGGGGCCTTGTGTTCGGAGATGTGTGTGTGACAGGAATTTTCTGCATTGGGCGCTGCAAGCAAGGCCCAACACAGACGATTCATGGGTGCCAGACCCGAGGGCCTGGCGCGTCAAAAATCAATCGACCAGTTCGGTCAATGCCTTGGCGTAACGATTGGCGTGTGAACGCTCGGCCTTGGCCAAGGTTTCAAACCAGTCCGCTACTTCGTCATGGCCTTCGTCACGGGCCGTTTTGGCCATGCCGGGGTACATGTCGGTGTACTCGTGGGTCTCGCCGGCCACGGCTGAAGCGAGGTTGTCACGGGTGGCGCCAAAAGGCATGCCGGTGGCGGGGTCGCCGCACTGCTCAAGCCACTCGAGGTGGCCGTGGGCGTGTCCGGTTTCACCTTCGGCGGTGGAGCGGAACAATGCTGCCACGTCAGGCTGGCCTTCGACGTCGGCTTTGTTCGCGAAATACAGATAACGGCGGTTGGCCTGAGATTCGCCTGCGAAGGCGGCTTTCAGGTTGTCTTCCGTTTTGGAGCCTTTGAGTGCTGCCATGGAAATCTCCTTGGAGGGGTTAAAGAAAACGCGTTTGCTCTGAACAAGAATTTGCCAAAGACTTGCTCAGCTTAACCCCGACATGGTTCCCCGTCTAATTGGCTGGATCAATATCGGTGATTGAGCCTGCCTATGGGGATGGCGCTAGGCAAAGAGTGCGTCAAACCCGCCTTCGGGCTCAAAACGCTTGTTACGCCAGAACAGGCGTGAGGGGCCGGGCATGGCCCGGTCCTGCACCGAGTGCTGGGCGTCGCCCGGGTAGCAGATCACCCGTGCGCCGTCTTCGTTAAAGGCCTCGGGCATGATGACCGGTGGCGGGCGGCTGGCGGCCTCCGTCAGCGCACTGGTCACGGTGGCGTGGCGCGAGAGCTGCGCCAAGCTCATGATCTGCGGCGGGGCCAGCTCGATCTCGCGGTTCCAATACTGCTCCAACGCGATGCGCGGTTGCAGCCAGGCGCTCTCAGTAGCCTCGATGTTGTCATGCGCGGCCAACTGGCCTTGGGGCATGGCGGCGATAAAAAACCGGGTGTCAAAGCGCTTGTTGGTGACTGAGGGCATGCGCGGCGTGATCCAGCGCGTCCAAGGCTGCACTGCGCTGGTGTGCAGGCGCAGTTGCTGTGCCGCAAGCCGCGCATGAAACTCGCTCGCAGCGGCGGCGGTGCTGGTGCCGGTGGCACTGGCAAACAGCACGCCAGACTCTTCAAACGTTTCGCGCAGGGCGGCTACAAACAGTCCGCATGCGGTGGCTTGGTCGGTGGCAGACTCACCCAGGGCTTCGTGCAGCAGCGCCGCGTCCCGGTCAAAGTGTGCGTGGTGGGCGGTGTCGCAGTCGGCTGCGTCCAACTTGCCCCCAGGAAAAACGTATGCGCCTCCCAGCACGTCTGACAATCCGTGGCGCTTGACCAAAAATACCTCCAGCCCTTGGGCGCCGTCGCGCAGCAACACCACAGTGGCCGCGTCGCGCGGGGGCAGGGTGGGTATTTCGGAGTTGAGTTCCATGCGTGTCACATTCGTTGCGGGGGTGAAAAAAGCGGTGGCTGGCGTGCAGTAGAGTCAGCGCATCTTTTGGTGGCTGCTGCTGCCGGTTGCAACCTGATTGGAGAATTTTATGGCCCTGGACTTTAAAGACCGTGTAGCGATTGTGACCGGTGCTGGTGGTGGACTGGGGCGTTTGCACGCGCTGGCGCTGGCCAAGCGCGGGGCCAAAGTGGTCGTCAATGACCTTGGTGGCGCGCGTGACGGCTCAGGCGGCTCGGTGTCGGCCGCGCAAGCAGTGGTCGCAGAAATTGAAGCGGCTGGCGGCGTGGCCATGGCCAACGGCGCGTCGGTTACCGACTACGCCGCGGTGCAAGCCATGGTGCAGGCGGCGGTGGACGCCTGGGGTCGGGTGGATATTTTGGTCAACAACGCAGGCATCCTGCGCGACAAAAGCTTTGCCAAGATGGAGATCGACGACTTTCGCCTGGTGCTTGATGTGCACCTGATGGGCGCGGTGCATTGCTCCAAGGCGGTCTGGCCGCACATGGTGGCGCAAAAATATGGCCGTATTTTGATGACCACGTCGAGCAGCGGCCTTTACGGTAATTTTGGCCAGAGCAACTATGGTGCCGCCAAGATGGCGCTGGTCGGGCTGATGCAAACCCTGTCGATTGAGGGCGCAAAAAACCATATCCACGTCAACTGCCTGGCGCCTACGGCGGCCACGCGCATGACCGAAGACCTGATGCCGCCCCAGATTTTGGAAGCCCTCAAGCCCGAAGCCGTGGTGCCCGCCATGCTGGTACTGGTGGCGCAAGAGGCGCCCACCCGCACGATTTTGTGCGCAGGCGCAGGCAGTGTTGAGGCGGCGCAGATCACGCTGACGCAGGGTATCTGGATGGGCCTGGACAGCGACGCGCCCGAGCGTCTGCAAGCGCAGTTGGCGCAGGTGACCGACGGCCACGACGCTGCGGTGCCTGCCAGCGGTGCAGCCCAAGGTGCCCATGAGATTGGCCGTGCCAGCCAGCATTTGGCCTGAACCGCAGCGTGCGTAAGGGAAGGGCGCACTTGTAATAGCCCGCTATCACCGCATATGCATACGACTGTGCTAACTTCACAGCGTTGGTTGGAGTTTGAGGGCCTATGGGCATGACAGAAAGCAATACCGCCTTCGATGGCATGAACACGCAAAGCCTGCTAGGCATTCGGCGAGGCATTGAAAAAGAAAGCCTGCGCTGCGACCCAGATGGAGCACTGGTACGCAGCCCGCACCCGGCAGATCTGGGCTCGGCGCTTACCCACCCGCACATCACCACCGATTTCAGCGAGTCGCAAGTCGAGTTGATTACCGGCGTGCATGCGGGTGTGCAAAGCTGCATTGATGAGCTGCGCCAGGTGCAAAAGTTCACCCTTCAGGCCATGGGCGACGAGTTGCTGTGGGTGTCGAGCATGCCCTGCAAGTTGCCCGCAGATGATGCGATTCCGTTGGGCCACTACGGCAGCTCCAACGTGGGCCAGGCCAAAACCGTGTATCGCAGTGGTCTGGGCTACCGCTACGGGCGGCGCATGCAAACCATCTCGGGCATCCATTACAACTGGTCCATGCCGGACCTGTCTAGCGAAGCGTATTTCGGGCTGATCCGCAATTTCCGCCGCCACGCGTTTTTGCTTTTGTACCTGTTTGGCGCATCACCTGCGGTGTGCGAATCGTTTGTGGCCGGTCGAACGCACTCGCTGCAGGCCTTGAGCCCCGGCACCATGGGTTTGCCGTATGCCACCTCGCTGCGCATGG
This sequence comes from Comamonas sp. lk, assembly GCA_945898115.1. Classification (GTDB taxonomy): domain Bacteria; phylum Pseudomonadota; class Gammaproteobacteria; order Burkholderiales; family Burkholderiaceae_C; genus Allorhodoferax. Next base: position 4,475 of record CAMDHS010000130.1, on the reverse strand, counting down.
GACGCCTGGGTTACCAAAGCGACGCCCAAAGCGCGCTGGCTGTGAGCTACAACAGCCTCGAAGGCTACGCCGCGTCTTTGCACCAGGCGCTGACCGTGCCTTATGCGTCCTACCAGGCCATCGGGCTGCAAGCGCCTGAGGGCCACTTTCGCCAGTTGACCACCAGTTTGCTGCAGATTGAGAACGAGTTTTACGGCACTATCCGCCCCAAGCGGGTGATTTTTCAGGGTGAACGCCCCTTGCACGCGCTGCGCGAACGCGGGGTCGAATACGTTGAGGTGCGCCTGATGGACCTCGATCCGTTTGAGCCGGTGGGCATCAACGCCCAAACCCTGCGGTTTTTGGACGTGTTTTTGCTGCATTGCCTGAACCAGCCCAGCCCGGACGATTCGCCGCAAGAGATTGCCGCCATGTCGCGCAACCAGCAGTGCGTTGCCGAACGTGGGCGCGAACCGGGTCTGCAATTGCAGCGCGGCGACGCTCTGGTGGCGCTGACCGATTGGGGTCTGGATTTGGTACGGCAATTCGCGCCATTGGCCCGCGCTTTGGACGCGGCGCACGATTGCGCTGATTACACCGAGGCCGTGGCGCACGCCGAACACGCCTTGCACCATCCCGAGACGCTGCCTTCGGCGCGGGTGTTGCAGTCCATGGCGCAGGATTTTGGCGGCTCATTTGCTGCTTTTTCCAAGGCCCATTCCGTGCGAACCAAGGCGCAAGAGTTGGCAACGCCACTGCAAGCCCACGAGCTGGCGCATTTTGAGCAACTGGCCGAGGCCTCGCGCCTGCAGCAGCGCGCGATTGAAGACGCCGACACCCTGCCGTTTGCGCAGTACCTGGCGCAATACCTGTCCCCCGAGCGCTTGGGCCGCAGCGCCTGAACGACCGCCCAGACGCGGCACTGTCTTGCCGCGCTCAAAGTACCGGACAATCGGGGCCCTGACTCCGATTGAAAGAATAAGAATATATGGCGATCCAATGGTTTCCCGGCCACATGCACCTCACGCGCAAGGCCATTGGCGAGCGCATCAAAGACATTGACGTGGTGATTGAGCTGCTGGACGCCCGACTGCCCGGCTCCAGCGCCAACCCCATGCTCGCCGAGATCACCAGCGGCAAGCCCGCGCTCAAGGTGCTCAACAAACAAGACCTGGCCGACCCGGCGCGCACCGAGCAGTGGCTCGCGCACTACAACGCGCTGCCCGGCGTGCGCGCCCTGGGCCTGGACGCGAGCATGAGTACACCAGCGCGCGCGCTGGTGGCCGCCTGCCACACCTTGGCGCCCAACCGCGGCGGCATGGCCAAACCCATGCGGGTGCTGATTTGCGGCATTCCCAACGTGGGCAAGTCCACGTTGATAAACACCTTAAAGGGCAAGCGCTCCGCCAAAACCGGCGACGAGGCCGGTGTCACGAAAATTGAGCAGCGCATCACTATTGCGGACGACTTTTACCTGTACGACACGCCCGGGGTGCTGTGGCCGCGCATCATCGTGGCCAAGAGCGGCTACAACTTGGCTGCCAGCGGCGCCATTGGGCGCAATGCGTTTAACGAAGAAGAAGTGGCGCTGGAGTTGCTGGACTACATGCGCCAGCACTACGCCCACGAGATTGAGGCCCGCTACAAGATAGAGGGCGTCTCAAGCATGAACGACGAAGAAATTTTGGCCGCCATTGGCAAGAAGCGCGGCGCCTTGCATTCCGGCGGGCGCATCAATTTGCAAAAGGCGGCCGAGATTGCGATTTACGACTTTCGCGCCGGCAGCCTGGGCCGCGTGACGCTGGAGACCCCCGAAGAATTTACCCAATGGCTGGCGGTGGGCCAAAAGATCGACGCCGAGCGGCAGATCAAGAAAGACGACATCGAACACAGCCGCCTGGTGCGCCTGAAAAAGATTGCCCGCCCTGCCACGCGCGCCGAGCGCGATGCGCAGGAGGACAAGCACGGCGATTAGGGAGGGTGGCGCGGCTGTGGCCTCGCAAGCAGTAGCGCTCTAAAACAGCACCACGCCCCGGATGGAATCGCCGCTTTTCATCAAGTCAAAGCCCTTGTTGATGTCCTCAATCGGCATGGTGTGGGTGATCAGGTCGTCGATATTGATCTTGCCGTCCATGTACCAGTCCACAATTTTGGGCACGTCGGTGCGCCCGCGCGCGCCGCCAAAGGCAGAGCCTTCCCACTTGCGTCCGGTCACCAATTGAAACGGGCGCGTGCTGATCTCGGCGCCGGCCTCAGCCACGCCGATGATGATGCTGCGGCCCCAGCCCTTGTGCGTGCATTCCAGCGCTTGGCGCATGACCTTGGTGTTGCCAATGCATTCAAAGCTGTAATCGGCACCGCCGTCGGTGAGTTGCACGATGGCGTCCACTAGGTTGCCGCCTACGGCCTCGATTTCTTTGGGGTTCAGAAAATGGGTCATGCCAAACTTGCGCGCCATGGCTTGGCGCGCGGGGTTGATGTCCACACCGATGATCTTGTCCGCGCCCACCATTTTTGCGCCCTGGATCACGTTCAGGCCAATGCCGCCCAGGCCAAACACCACCACATTGGCGCCAGCTTCGACCTTGGCGGTAAACAGCACTGCGCCAATGCCGGTGGTCACGCCGCAGCCGATGTAGCAGACCTTGTCAAAAGGAGCGTCCTCGCGGATTTTGGCCAAGGCAATCTCAGGCACCACGGTGTAGTTGCTAAAAGTGCTGGTGCCCATGTAATGAAAAATGGGCTTGCCGTCCAGGCTAAAGCGGCTGCTGGCGTCAGGCATCAGGCCCTTGCCCTGGGTGCTGCGGATGCGCTGGCACAGATTGGTCTTGCGGCTCAGGCAAAACTTGCATTCCCGGCATTCGGGGGTGTAGAGCGGAATGACGTGGTCGCCCTTTTTGAGGGTGCTCACGCCCGGCCCCACGTCCACCACAATGCCCGCTCCCTCATGGCCGAGGATGGCCGGGAAAATGCCTTCGGGGTCTGCGCCTGAGAGCGTGTAGTAGTCGGTGTGGCAAATGCCGGTGGCCTTGATCTCGACCAAGACCTCGCCAAACTTGGGCCCTTGCAGGTCCACGGTTTCAATAGTCAGGGGCTGGCCTGCTTTCCAGGCGACGGCGGCTTTGGTTTTCATGGGGTGGGCGATATAGAAATAAGACCAACGCATGGTAACGACAAATATTCGGCGCAAGACAGGCGCAGCGTGTGGGAGCGTCAGTGGAAGAGTTGCTACAAATATTGATCTTTTATGGGTTTTCTCGGCTCCAAAAATACAAATTTATTGCTAAATCCTCTGTGGATCTATTATTTTCGGTTTGTTCGCGCGAAGCGCCGTCTGGTAAATACAATGCGAAGCGGGTCAATCAAAAGGAGCTCGACGATGGTCAACCAGGCAAGCCGTGGCAAATCGCCGAATTTACGCACTGCATTTGATGGGCGATTGCCAATGAAAATCCAAACCCGTGCCAATCCGAAACTTCCGGGAATCTGTAAATGACTGTCGCCACCCCCACGATCCAACTCACGACCGACAGTGGCGATGCGGCGGACCTGATTACGAAGTCGGCCAATCTGACGTTCAGTACAGCCGCCACGGGTGTAACCCGCACCTACCAGATCAACGCAGACCAAGCGACTTCAAAGTACGAGGTTCCACCTGAAGACGGCGACTACGCGGTGCTGGTCACCGACACCGATAGCTCGGGTAGTTCCGCCAGCGCTTCCATAACCTTTAGGCTGGACACCTTAGACCCGACAACGCCCGTGGTGTCGCTTGAGGATGACACTGGCGACAGTAATACTGACGGGATTACGCGCTACGCCTACTTATCTGAAAACGCGTCGGAGACTGGCGCTACGCGCAGCTACACCCTCAATGGAGTGGCGAGCGACAGCTACGTAATGCCCAGCTTGGATGCTTCTTATGTGCTGGTGGTCAAGGACACCGACGCGGCGGGCAACGCCGTCAGCGCCACACTGGAATTTACCCTGGACACCACGCTTGCTGCTCCCACGGCAGCGCTCACCCTAGACAGCGGTGACGGTGCGGATGGCATTACGAACGCCGCAGGAGTGAGCTTCAGCGCCCTCACTTCGGGCGACATCCGCAGCTACACCATCAACGACGGTGAGGCCAGTAGTGAATTTTTGACTCCCACAGAGGAGGGAACCTACAAGGTCGTGGTGATTGACACGGACACTGCTGGGAACACCGACACCACCACCTTGGTTTTTGAGTTTGACAAGACCTTGACCGCACCGAAGGCTGTATTGGCTGTTGATAGCGGCGAGAGCGAAGAGGATCGGATCACCAACAACGCCGCGTTAAGCCTCAATACGCAAGACGACGACGCCACCCGAACTTACACGATCACCCTAGGTAACATTAGCAGCCAATACGACGAATACATTGCGCCCGTTGTCGACGGCAGCTATACGGTCCTGGTAACCGACACAGACACCGCCGGCAACACGGACAAGGTCAGCGCAAGCTTTAC
>CAMDHS010000129.1 GCA_945898115.1 Comamonas sp. lk | reverse complement strand
TGCGTCGGGGTGTTGTTGCGCGGCGGCGAGTTTGTAGCAGCGCATCGCCTCGGCAAAATCTTGCTTGGTGCCCTGGCCGTTTTCATACAGCGCGCCCAAGGCGCATTGCGCCGGCGCGTGGCCCTGGGCGGTGGCCAATTGGTAGAAATTTAGCGCCTGCGCAAAATCTTCGGCCTCGCCCAGGCCTTTTTCAAACAGCACGCCCAGGCTGAACTGCGCCGGGGCGCTGCCCTGGTCGGCCGCTTGCTTGTAGCAGCGCATGGCCTCGGCGTAGTTTTGCGGCACACCCTGGCCTTTCTCATGCATCTGCCCCAGGTTGAACTGCGCGTCGGCCAGGCCTTGGGCCGCCGCCGCGCGGCCCTTGGCCACCTCGACCTCAATGGCTGCAGCAATGTCTTTTTGCTGTTGCAGCAGTTCTTCCAATCGGCTCATCGTGGGCTCCTTTGCGGGTTCAGCAGCGAGATTTACGCGTTTTAAAGTCCCATTATCATTAATTTCCAATTTGAATGTGAAAAATACCACTGCGCCCCCGCTGCGGGGTTCTTCGGCACTCGCCAATGCGCATGCTGGCATCAAGCCAGCGCGGGAATTTGAAGTTGTAAGGCAGGCCGCTGGCGAAGTGACTCCTTTGTCAATACTGCGCAAAAGCGTACATTCGCACTGCGCAGCCCCCGGTAACCCCCCTAAATACGACTTTCAGGAGCCACTGAAGTGAATATTTCCAACGCGATGCGCTGGCCCCTGGCCGCCACCGTGCTGCTGGCAACAGCGGCGCAGGCCTACCAGCCGGCTGGCCAGTTCAAGACCGAAGAGCAGGCCAAAAAATACTGCCCCAACGACGTGGTGGTGCGCGTGGACCTGACTACCCGGCGCTTCTACATGAAAGGCCACTTTTTGTACCCCAGCGTCGGCAGCGCCACCATTGAGTGCCTCCGCGAGGCGCTGCAAGAAGGGAACGTTCCGGGTTGACCGGCGGCCTAGCACCAGCCTATTTACGCCCCTGCTAGCCCCCCGCATGCGCCGCCCAAAAGGCGGCGGGCGTGATGATGTGGTAGCGCTCGGACAGCGCCAGCAGGTCTTTGTCGCCGGTGATCAGGTAGTTGGCGTTGGCGGTTTGCAGGCCTTGGAGCAAGGTGCCCAGCACGGGGGCGTCGGCGGCGTCGCGCAAATCGGGGTCGGCGTTGGGGGCGGGCTCTAGCAGCTCGGCTTGGATGGACAGGGCGTCCACCAGGTCCTCCACTTCTGCCCCGCTTAGGCCGTGGCGGTGCGCCAGGCGCGGCAGCACGCGGCGCAGCTCGGCCAAGATGTAGGCCGACAGCAACACCTCAACCGACCCATGGCGCCAGGCCGCCAAAATTTTGCCGGGCACGCTGGCCGGATAGGCAATGCCCGAGAGCAAGACGTTGGTGTCCAACACCACCCGCAGCGTGGCCATGCGGTCAGCGCGCGGGGTTTGCTGGGTTTGCCGAAATGGTGGTGCTTGCGGCCGCCGCTTGCGCGCGGTCTTGGGCGATGGCCGCGTCGATTTCGGCCAAGCCTTCGGCCTCGGGCACGCTGGCAAAGCCGGCTTCTATACGCTGGCACAGCGCGTCAAAGCGCCCTTGCATGCGGCGAATGCGCGCAAACAGCTGCGCGTCCACCAAGGCGGCCACAGGCTTGCCGTCTTTGCTGATCACCACGCTGTCGTGGCGGTATTGCACTTGGTTGAGCATTTCGCCCAGGTTTTGCCGAAAGTTCACGGCGCTGGTTTGGGTAATCATGGGGCTCCGATCAGTATGACCATATCGGTCATTATGGTCTTGGCCTTGGTCGGGCGCAAGCCAGCCCTTTCAGTTTCCCTTAACCCACTGCGCATATTCGGCAGGATAGGCCGCTTCAAACCGGCGGGCGTAGAACTCCACCTCCTCGCTCTTGCCCAGTATTTGCGCGCTTTGCAGCAGCTTTTGCACCACCATGGGCTCGGGCGAAAAATGCAATAAATCGGTGGCTAGCATCAACAAATAGGCCGCATTGGCCGGCGTAACTGGGGTGACGGCCAGCTGGGCAAAGTCCACCTGGTCGCTAAACAGCCAAGTGTCGCGCAACGGCGCCCAGCTTTGCGCCCGAAAGGGCGCGGCGCGCTCGGTTGGGGGTAAGTAAGGCTGGCTCACGCGCCAGTAGCTCCAGCCCGCACCCGCGCAGGCCAAGGCAATAGCAGCGCCGGCCAGCGCCGCCCGGGCGCCCCATCGCGTGGCGGGCTCGGCGCCGGGCACGCCCACAAAGTCCACGTCCCAAAAAACACCCTCGCCGCGCACGCCCCGGCCAGCGCGCAGGCGCTGCGCCGCAAACACCCGCAACACCCACAGGCACAACAGCGCCGCCACCTGAAACGGCCCGTACCACAGCGGATATTCCAGCAAAATGTGCACGCCAATCACCGCCAGCACCGCCCAGGCGAGTTGGCGCTCGGGTCGCAGTTCGCGCCAAGGCTGCTGCTGCTTTATCCACAGCAACAGCGTGGCGCAAGCCAGCAGCGCCACTGGCAGGCCCAGTTCGACGGCCAATTGCAGCGGCAGGTTGTGCGCGTTGTTGAGCAACTCGCAGTTGCGCAAACCGACCCAGGGCGCGTCATACAGGGTGATGAAATGCGCATAACCCAGTTCCCCCCAGCCCCAGCCCCACAGCGGCTTTTGCGCTATCAGGTACAGCATATTGCGCCAGATCGTCACACGCCCAAAGCACTGGGCGCCGCCTCCATTACTTTCCTGCAAACGGTCAAACACCGACGCATCCGCCCCCACCAGCCGTGGCAACACCAGCGCCGCCGCCGCATAAGCCAGCAGCGCCACCGGCAGCACCCAGCGCCCCGCACCCACCTGCGGCCCAGTCATCGCGCCAGCGCCATATGACAGGCGCCCCCCCCGTGACCACCACGCACCCAGCGCCACCAACAAAACCAACTGCAAAAACCCGGTGCGCGAGCCCGACGCCGCCGCCGCCGCCCCCAGCAGCGCCGCCAGCGCCATCGCGCCCAGCGCGCGCCAGCGGCTTTGACCCGAAGTTTGCCCCAGCCCCGCCTGCTGCGCCCACCACCACAGCGCGGCCAGGCCCATGCTGCACAGGGTGGCAAACTGGTTGCGCTGGCGCAAATTGCCATACGCCTGCCCCAGCCCCGGCTGGTTGACCCAGGGCGCCCAGTCGCGGCTGATGTCGAAATACTGCAGCAGCCCCAGCACCGCGCTCACACACGCCGCCACCAGCCACGCCAGCGCCACGGTGCGCAGGCGCTGCGTGTCGGTCTGCGCCAACGCCGCCCACCCCAACAGCGCCACGCTGGCACACGCCCAGGTCAGCAAATACGGCAACACCGTCGAATTGGGCCCGCTGGTAAACGGGTTAAGCCACGGAAAAACCAGCAGCGCCAGCGTAAGCACTGGGGCCAGCAAGGCGGATTTGGACAGGGGGCTTGGGTGGGATGGGGCGTTCACTGGCGCAGATTATCGGGGGGCGTGGCAGTGTTTTAGGCCGGGGAACTGTCGATTTGGCTTTAGAGCGGAGCCTCTTGTTCATCCCCCATCTCGTCGGGGTCCATCATGTTGGTGTTGCGGCCTACGCGCACTAGGTCGCGGATGGCGGCTTGCTTGGTGGCCACCCGCAGGGGTCGCCCCTTGGCCACCAAAGTGCGCGCAATGATCTCGGCCATGCCACGCTTGGTGTGGGTGAATTCCAGCGTGCCGTAGGGCGTCTCCACCAGGCCGCTGGCGCCGGTGGTCATCACCGTCAGGCGGCTGATGGGCACCTGCGAAATCACGCCGTACTCGGACAGCATCGACTCCAGGCTCACGTAGCTCAGGCTGCCTGGGCGCAGCGCCTTGGCAATCTCTTCGGCCACCCAGCGGTTTTTGCTGGCCGCCGCTGGGTTGAGATACAAGCCCCGCGCCACCCGCTGCAACAGCCCATCGGCCACCATGCGCTTTAAAGACTGTTCCATCGCCTTGGAGCCCTCGGTGGGAAAAAGCTTCTCAATGTCCCGCCGGGCCAGCACATACACGCCACGCCGGTCCAGCTCTGCCAGCCTCTGGATAAGTTCCATTCTTTTCATAAGTCAGCCTTAACCCCATTTAAAGGTAGGGTTCACGTCAACTTATTTTGCCCGGTTGCACGGCGGCGCTAAACAAACCTCGAACACGGCGTCCTTACATTGGCGCCGACCTGAGTGCAAAAGTACGCCGTAAGATACCCTTTAGAACCCAGGATCTACACCCCGCCCCCACAGCCAGCCCCTAACCGGCTGACCGAACCGCTTTGATAATTGCAAACCATGAACGCACCCCGCGACGTGAGCTACGACGACTACCTGGGCCAGGCACTGAAAGACCCGGCGGAGGCTGCCGCCTATATTGAAGCCACCCTGGAAATGGACGACCCTGCCGCCCTGTTGGTGGCGCTGCGCCAAGTGGCCAAGGCGCACGGATTGGCCGAGGTTGCACGCTAAGGCAACAATTCCGAAAGACCAGAAATGAGCAAAGTTGTTGTACGCACCTCCGACCTCCCCGGTTTTTTTGACCGGGCGCGCTCGGCTGGGCAGCGGGCGGACCAGGGGCTGGCCTTGGACGGCAGCGTCACCCTGGCGTTTGAAGACCCGCAGGCCATGTTTAGCGTGCTGTCCGACGCGCGGCGCCGCTTGATGCGCGAAGTGATGCACGAGTCCAAGACCATTGGCCAACTCAGCGCCTGCCTGCACCGCAAGCGCTCGGCCGTCACCAAAGACCTGATGCTGCTCGAACGCCAAGGCCTGATCGTCTCGCGCCGCGAAACCAACCCCGGACACGGCGTCCAGAAATGGGTGCAAGCCGTGGCGCCGCGCATTGAGGTGATGGCGGTTTTGGCCTGATTCCCGCCCGCCCGCGCCTTGCGCGCCCCACAAATTGCGGCAATTCCCCCCGCCAGATTCCCAAATTTCAGACTCTAGATTCCCAAATTTTATGGCTCAGAATCCCAAATTTCAGAGCCCTGATTCCCAAATTTCCGGCTATAGTGGCACGCTAAAGCAAGCGCCACCATGAGCAACACACCCGCCACCGTCGCACCACTGCATTACCCGCGTAACCTTGACCCGATGGTTCGCACTTCGCTGCTCGACACGCCAGCGGTATTGGTCAACGGCCCGCGCCAATGTGGCAAAACCACCCTGGTGCGCCAGTACGCCGCAGACATGGCCTACTTCAGCCTGGACGATCCGGCGCTGCTCGAAGCCGTGCGCTCCGACCCGGTGGGCTTTGTCCGCCAGCAAGACCGCGCCATCATTGACGAAATCCAACGTGCGCCCCAGCTCCTCATGGCGCTCAAGCTGGCCATTGACCAAGACCGCAGGCCTGGCCGCTTTTTGCTCACTGGCTCGGCCAACCTCATGGCCTTGCCGCAAGTCGCCGACAGCTTGGCCGGGCGCGTGGACATTCACCACCTCTTGCCCCTGTCGCAAAGCGAACTGCAACGCCGACCCAACGACTTCTTGCTGCGCGCCTTGGCCCAAGATTGGCAGTTTCAGGGCCCCAGCCCACTGCCGCCCACCGAACTGACCGCCCACGTGCTGGCCGGTGGCTACCCCGAAATGCGCCAGCGCGCCACCGCCGCACGCCGCCAGGCCTGGGCTAGCGCCTATTTGACAACCCTGGTGGAGCGCGATGTGCGCGACATTGCCGACATCGACAACGCCAGCCAACTGCCCAAGCTGCTGGCCATACTGGCCGAACTCAGCGGCCAGCTGCTCAACCTCAGCCAAGTGGGCGCGCAAATCGGCATGAACGGCAAGACGGTTGAAAAATACATCGGCATTCTGGAAAAGCTGTTTTTGGTGCGCCGCCTGCCGGCCTTTAGCCGCAACACCCTCAGCCGGCTGACCAAGTCGCCCAAAATCCATTTTTTGGACTCGGGGCTGCAGTCCACGCTCACCCGCCTAACGCCCGAACGCGTACTGCTGGAGCGCCAGCGCTTTGGCGCCACACTGGAAACCTGGGTCTACGGCGAACTGCGCAAGCTGCTGTGCATCACCCCAGAGCCCTGGTTTTTGTCGCATTACCGCGACGCGGCTGGCCTAGAGGTGGACTTTGTGCTCGAGTCGCCCCTGCGCACCGTGGTGGGAATCGAAGTCAAAGCCTCTGCCAGCGTGGCCGCCAGCGATTTCAAAGGCCTGCGCCAACTGCGCCAGCACTGCGGCAGCACCTTTGCCAGCGGCATCGTGCTCTACAACGGCGAACACGCCCTGCCCTTTGGCGACGGCCTGTGGGCCGTACCCTTGGGGCGCTTGTAGGGCGGCGGGCAAGGTAGGGGCAAGGCAAAGCGCCTAAAGCGCTGAAATTTTAATAAACATTGACATTTCAACGCATCACGTTAAAATTTCAATGATGATAACCCGCCAAGCCCTCTCCACACTGACTGAACGCCTGAATGAATCACCGGCGGTCGTGCTGCTCGGGCCGCGCCAGGTGGGCAAAACCACCTTGGCGCTCCAGCTGGCTGACACCTGGCCTGCGGGGGCTACTTACCTTGATTTGGAACGTCCAGCCGACCGCATGCGGCTTAGCGATGCCGATGCTTTTTTGCGGGCCCAAGGCGGCAAGCTGGTCATCTTGGACGAGATCCACCGCATGCCTGGCCTGTTTGAGGTGCTGCGCGGCATCATCGACGAACGTCGCCGCGCAGGGCAACGCTTTGGCCATTTTCTGCTGCTGGGCTCGGCCTCACTGGACTTGATGCAACAAAGCAGTGAAACGCTGGCCGGAAGGGTGGCCTATCTAGAAATTGGGCCGGTTCACGCTTTGGAGTGGCCGGTTGCCGATCTGGACACACTGTGGCTGCGGGGCGGTTTTCCGGACAGCTTGCTGGCCGCCGATGGTGGTGCGAGCTTGCGCTGGCGCGAAGACTTTGTGCGCAGCTACTTGCAGCGCGATGTGCCCATGTTTGCCCCGCGCCTGCCAGCCGAAACCGTTGGGCGCCTGTGGACCATGCTCGCCCACCAGCAAGGCGCATTGCTGCAGCAAAGCCGCCTGGCCAGTAGCCTGGGTGTGAGCAGCCCGGCGGTGGAGCGATACATCGACCTGCTGGTAGACCTGCAACTGGTGCGGCGCCTGCGCCCGTGGAGCGGCAACGTGGGCAAGCGCCTCGTCAAAGCGCCCAAGGTGTACGTGCGCGACAGCGGCCTGGTGCACGCCTTGTTGGGTCTGGGCAGTTCGCACGACCTGGCAGGCCACCCCGTTTGCGGCCCCAGCTTTGAGGGGTTTTGTATCGACAACCTCATGGCCGCCGCCAGCCCCAACTGCACGCCCTACGCCTACCGCACGCACGCCGGGGCAGAGATCGACCTGCTGATTGAGCGCGCCGGTCAGCCGTGGATGGCCATCGAAATCAAACGCTCCACGGCACCCACCCTGAGCAAAGGTTTTGACATCGCCTGCGCAGACCTGAACATCGCGCAACGCTATGTGGTCTACCCCGGCACAGAACGCTTCTCCCTGCGCTATGGGGCGCAGGCCATTGGGCTGGTGGAGTTGATGCAAATACTCAGCGCTGGGTGATGGCGATACGCTGTCAAAGCGCGTGAGCCCGCTGGCCCTACCGACTACAGCTCCAGGGCGCTATGCGAGCCCAGGCGCACAAGCTGCAGCGTGGTGCCGTCGGGTTTTCGGTAGCAATGTCGTGCGGTGCAGCCCCTTCGATTCGCGCTTGTAATCTCGCCTGAACTGGCTGCTTGGCTCAATCTTGCGCATGCAAGTCGGCCATCAGCGCTTTTACGCTGTCAAAGCGCTTGAGCCCGCCTGCCCGCGCTTCGCGCATGGCGGCGATGGTGGTTTCGTTCGGTGCCAGGGGCGCGAGCGGAAAATCTTTGTCATGCGCAACCCGCGTGAGCATGATGCGAAAAGCGTCGGACACCGTCAGCCCCATGGCCGCCAGCACCGCCGTCGCTTCTTCTTTGATGTGCTCGTCAACGCGCGCACGGACTATTGCATTTGCAGACATCGTCATTCCCTCCACCAGTAGTTTTCCATTCTAGACCGCCCTCTCCGCAACCGCAGCCCCAAGCTCTAGCTCCAACCCGAAAAGATCGCAAAAGGCCAACAAAAAGGCCACCATATCCGGTACACGGAAGCGGCGGCCTTAAACCGTTCAACACTCAAGCAAACTCAAGCTCAATCTTTCCAGCGCCTTGCCGCTTCGTCTTGCCAATGGTGATCGTGATGTTGTGCCCGAGCTTTGCAACGAGTTCGAGCATTTTTGCCTCACTCACGCCGCGGAATTGCCCACGGGTGATTTTTGATATTTTTGCTTGGTCAATGCCAAGTAAAGCGGCTGCAG